>NZ_CDRNDK010000947.1:0-927 GCF_977012225.1 Planomonospora algeriensis
CAGGCGGGCCCGGTGGTGCTGGAGCTCGGCCGCGAGCAGGCGGGCGCCGCCCTCGGCGGCGAGGGCGTCCAGCAGGCCCGCCTTGCCGCCCGGCCCGGCGCACATGTCGAGCCAGCGGGAATCGCCGCCCGCCACCGGGACCCGGGTGAGGGCGAGCGCCACGAGCTGGCTCGCCTCGTCCTGCACGGCGGCGCGCGACTCGGCCACGGCGCGGACCGCACCGGGGTCGCCCTCGGGCAGGTAGGCCGCGTAGGGGGAGAACTCGGCCGGCTCGGCGCCCGAGCCGAGCAGCTCCTCCACCGACGAGCGGCCCGGACGGGCGACCAGGGTGACGCGGGGGCGCTCGTTGTCTGCGGCGAGCAGGGCGGCCGTCTCCTCGGCGTCCCCGCCGACGGCGTCGCGCAACGCGGTGACGATCCACCGGGGGTGGCTGTGCGACACGGCCAGGTGGCCGACCGGGTCGTCGGCCGGGTCGGGGGCCACGATCGGCAGCCACTGCTCCAGGGAGCGGGTGGAGACCTTGCGGAGCACCGCGTTGGCGTACTTGGCGGGGCCCGCGCCGATCCTGAGCCGGACCAGGTCGACGGTCGTGCCGACGGCGGCGTGCGGGGGCACGCGGGTCTTGAGCAGCTGGTGCACGCCCAGCCGGATGGCGTCCAGCAGCGGCGGGTCCAGCTCCTCCGGAGCCCGGTCGCTGCAGGCGGCGATGACCTCGTCGTAGGTGCCCAGCCCGCGCAGGGTGCCGTAGGCCAGCTCGGTCGCCAGCCCCGCGTCGCGCCCCGAAAGGCGGCGCTCACGCAGCAGCGCGGGCATCAGCAGGTTGGCGTAGGCGTCCCGCTCGTCCACGGCGCGCAGCAGGTCGTAGGCGGTGTTGCGGGCCTCGTCGTGGACCGGCCGGGGCGGGCGTCCGCCCCGGCTCCCGCCGCC
>NZ_CDRNDK010000948.1:0-919 GCF_977012225.1 Planomonospora algeriensis
CGCGGCCGGCGGCACCCACCAGGCCCGCCTCGAGCGCGACGTCTCCGCCGCCGAGCACGCCCGCCGCCTGGCGCAACTGTCGGCCACCGAGCACGGCCTGTGCTTCGGCCGCACCGACGACACCGAGGGCCGCACCCTCTACATCGGCCGGACCGGGCTGCGCGGCGCCGACGGCGAGATCATCCTGACCGACTGGCGCGCCCCGGCCGCCCGCCCCTTCTACACCGCCACGCCCGCCGACCCCGGCCCGCTGGTGCGCCGCCGCCACCTGCACACCCGCAGCCGCACCGTGGTCGGTCTCGACGACGAGGTCTTCGACCCGGAGCGCCTCACCGAACCCGACCGGCGCACCCTCGTCGGCGAGGCCGCGCTCATGGCGGCGCTGCGGCGCGGCCGTACCGGCAGGATGAGCCAGGTGGTGGCGACCATCCAGGCCGAGCAGGACCGAGTGATCCGCTCCGGCCTGGCCGGAGCGCTGGTCGTCGAGGGCGGTCCCGGCACCGGCAAGACCGTCGCCGCGCTGCACCGCGCCGCCTACCTGCTCTACACCCACCGCGAGGTGCTGTCGCGGCGCGGCATCCTCGTCATCGGCCCCACCACCTTGTTCTCCCGCTACATCGGCCAGGTGCTGCCCTCCCTCGGCGAGACCGACGTGGTCGTGGCGACCGTGGGCGAGCTGCACCCCGGCGTGCGGGCCGGCGCCGACGACTCCCCGGCCGCCGCCGTCGTCAAGGGGGACCTGCGCATGGCCGGTGTCGTCGCCGCCGCGGTGCGCGACCGCCAGCGCCTGCCCGACGGCGACCTGGAGGTCTCCTTCCCGGTACGGACCTCCCTGCGCGGCGGCGTCGAGGTCGTGGTCGAGGAGATGACCCTGCGCGCCCCCCCGCAGCGTCTGCGCCGCGGCCCGCGACCGGGCCCG
>NZ_CDRNDK010000949.1:0-918 GCF_977012225.1 Planomonospora algeriensis
CCGCGCGCCGCTCCCGGGTGGCGGCCAGCCGGCCGGCGACCAGGCCCGACTCCAGCGCCCGGGCCATGCCGCCGGCGCGCTCGATCTCCTGGAACCACACCCAGGCCCGCTCCGCCAGGTCGGCGGTGAGCCGCTCGGCGTAGAAGGAACCGCCGGCCGGATCGGTCACCCGGGCCACGTGCGCCTCCTCGACCAGCAGGGAGTGGGTGTTGCGCGCGATACGGCGGGCGAAGGCGTCGGGCAGGCCCAGCCGGGCGTCGAACGGCTGCACGGTCACCGAGTCGGCGCCGCCGATCCCGGCGGCGAAGCAGGCCAGGGTGGTGCGGAGCATGTTCACCCACGGGTCGCGGGCGGTCATCATGGCCGAGGAGGTCACCGCGTGCTGCAGCTGCGCGGCCAGGGTGCGGCCCGGGTCGGCCGGATCGGGCGCGGGGCCCGCCCCGCACGCCTCGGCCACGCGCGCCCACAGCCGCCGGGCGGCGCGGAACTTGGCCACGGTGAGGAACTGGTCGGCGGTGGCGGCGTAGCGGAACTCCAGCTGCCCGAACGCCTGCTCCAGGCCCAGCCCGCCGCCGGTCAGCGCCCGCAGGTAGGCCACCCCGGTCGCCAGCGAGCAGCCCAGCTCCTCGGCGTCGCTCCCGCCCGCGTCGTGGTACGGCGTCGCGTCCACCGTCAGCGCCCGCAGCCCCGGGTACTCCGCCGCGCACCTGCGGGCCAGCCCGACGGCCTCCTCCATCGCGGCGTCCGCGCGGACGTCCGCCGCCGTACCCACCGTGTCCGCCGTACCCGCCGTGTCCGCGCGGGCGTCCGCCGCCGTACCCGTCCCTGTGCGCGCCGTACTCCCCGCGGCTTCCGGTGCGGGCGCGCAGGCCCAGCGGGTCGGCGCCGCAGGCTCCCGGTGGAGCCCCGGGCGGCGCG
>NZ_CDRNDK010000950.1:0-915 GCF_977012225.1 Planomonospora algeriensis
GGCGAGCAGACCCCGCCTCGCCCCGGACGCGCGCGTCTGGGCGCGCTGGCGCGGACCGCTGGCGTCCTGGCCGCTCCTGGCCGCGTTCGCCCTGGTCACCGCCCTGGCCACCCGGCCGGGCACCGGCGGCTACCTCAGCGCTGAGTCGACCACCCCGCGGGGCGCGCACGCCCTCGTCCAGCTCCTGCGCGACCAGGGGGTCGACGTACGGCCCGCGGGCACCGTCGAGGAGGCCCGCGAGCTGACCGGCCCCGACTCGCTGCTGGTGGTCGCGCAGAGCCGGTTCCTCGCCGACGAGGCGCTGCTGCGCGACCTCGCCGCGCTGCCCGGCGACCGGCTGCTCGTCGAGCCGGTGACGCAGGCGCTGCAGGCGCTCGCCCCGGAGGTCGGCGCGGGCGCGCTGACGGACGTGGAGTCGCGGGCGCCCGGCTGCGACCTGCCCGCCGCGGTGCGCGCGGGCACCGCCGTGACCGGCGGCGTCTCCTACGATCCGCCGCCCGGGGCGCGCAGTTGCTACGGCGGCGCCCTGGTGAGCTTCTCGACCGGCGGCCGGACCGTCACCGTGGTCGGCTCCGGCGAGTTCATGACCAACGAGCGGCTGGCCGACGACGGCGACGCCGCCCTCGCGATGAACCTGGCCGGCGCCAGGCCCGCCGTGACCTGGCTGGCCCCCTCGCTGCCCCAGGCCGCGGCGGCGGAGGGGAAGGCGTCCATACAGGACCTGGTCCCGCCCGGCGTCACGTGGGCCGCCGTCCAGCTCCTGATCGCGATCGGGCTGCTCGCGATCTGGCGGGCCCGCCGGCTCGGCCCGGTCCTCACCGAGCGGCTCCCGGTCGTGGTGCGCGCCGCCGAGACCGTGGAGGGGCGGGGACGCCTCTACCGGTCCCGCGGGGCGCGCGACCGGGGCGGCGGCGG
>NZ_CDRNDK010000951.1:0-915 GCF_977012225.1 Planomonospora algeriensis
CCTCCGTCGCCCTGCCGCCGCGTCTCCCGGCGCCGCTGGCCCGCCGGTCCGGGGCGGACCGTACGAGCGGGGCGGACGGGACGGAGGGCGCGAGCGGTTCCGCGCCTGGTCGCCGACCGGGCTGAGGGAGCCTTCGGGCGTCCGTGGAGGAGGGGACGGAGATCCCCCAGCCCTCCAGCGCGGCCAGCCCGGCGGCGTCCGCCGCGGTCCACAGGGCCAGGAGCTCGGGCGGGGCGTCCAGCGCCAGGTCGACCGGGTCGCCCAGGCGGTCGGTGACGGCCCTCAGCAGCCTGTCGCGTCCTGCCGGGTCGAGCACGTCGAATCCGCCCCGCAGGGCCGGCAACCGGTCCAGGAAGTCCTGGTCGGCCAGGTCCTCCACCCGCTCCAGCAGCGGGTCCAGGACCGCCGCGGCCGACTCCAGGAGCGGGCCCGCCGCGGTGAGCAGCCCGGCGAGCAGGCGGGACAGGCGGTGCCGCTCCTGCGGTCCGGCGGCGGCGGTGACCCATCCGGCGGCCTGGCGCCCAGCTCGTGCGGCGCGTCCAGGTCGAGCAGGACCCGGGCCGCCGCGGCGGCCCCCCGGATGAGCGGGGAACCGGTGCGCCCCAGGGCGTCCAGGGAGTCGTCCACGCGCAGGCCCAGCCGGTGCTCTCCGATCCCGGTGATGAGCGCGACCAGCGCCGCGGCGTCCTCCGGCCGGTCGCTGCCCGCCAGGCCCGGCAGCGTGCGGACGGCCGCCTCCAGCAGGGTTCCGGCCAGCTCGGCGGCCCGTTCCCGGCTGCGGGGCGTGGTTCCGGGCAGGTGCTCCCGGCGCAGCGCCTCCAGCAGGTCGAGGGCCCGCAGCAGGTCCGCGAGGCCGGCGGCGCCGGGCAGTGCGTCGGCGGCGTCGGCGAGGCGGTCGGCGACCAGGCCGGGCAG
>NZ_CDRNDK010000952.1:0-910 GCF_977012225.1 Planomonospora algeriensis
CGGCGGTCCCCGGCGGGCCGCCCCCGCGCGCCCCGCGGATCCGGCCCCAGGTCGTGCTCAGGACCCGGCGGCCGGTACGGCCGCGCGTCATTCTCCGATCGGCCCCGGCGGTCGTCGGGAAACGCGAAAAAAGGGAAGGCGGTTTTAGCGGCATGTGACAATTAGAATCATTGCTCGACGGATCGCGCGTGTGATTCACTGCCAGATAACAAATGCGGGCGGGTGGTCGGGGGGAAAATTCTCCCGCCTTTACCGGGTGCTCCTGAGCACCTGGAAGACATTGTCCCGGTAAAGATGGAAAGCGTGGCGACGGTGCTCGACTCGGATTCCCTCCTGCCATTGTCCGCGGCCCAGAACGGGATTTTGCGCGCCCAGATGATTTCCCCGGGCGACCCGATGTGCATAGCCCAGTACATCGAGATCGCCGGGCCGGTGGACCCCGGGCTCTTCGCCGCGGCGGTCCGGGTGGCCGCGCGCGGGATCGAGGCCGTGCACCTGCGCGTCACCGGTGCGGGGCAGGAGGTGCGGCCCCGGGAGCTGGACTGCCCGTTGCTGGATCCGGGGGACGAGCGCGCCGCGCTGGAGTGGATGCGCACGGACCTGGAGTCGCCCTTCCCGGGGGACGAGCTCGTCGCCACCGCGCTGCTCCGGGTCGCCGACGACCGCTACTTCTGGTACCTGCGCTGCCACCACGTGGTCATGGACGGCTACAGCGGGCCGATGGTCGCCAAGCGGCTGGCCGAGGTGTACACCGCGCTGGCCGAGGGCCGCGATCCCGGACCGGGCGAGGCGGGCTCCCTGGCGGAGCTGCTGGCCGAGGACGCCGCCTACCGCGACTCCGCCCGGCACGAGGCCGACCGCCGCCACTGGCTGGACCGGCTCGCCGGGCTGCCCGCCGTACCGTCGCTCT
>NZ_CDRNDK010000953.1:0-910 GCF_977012225.1 Planomonospora algeriensis
CGCGTGCCCCCGACCCCCGCCGCCTGCGCGCCAGGCTGCGCACGCTGGCCGCCGCCGGGCCGCTGCGGCTGCCGCCGCCGCGCGCCGTCTCCCACTACGACATCCGGCGGCACGCCGCGCGGACCGAGGCACTGTACGAGCGCCTCCTCGAAGACGTCTCCCACTACGACGCCCGGCGGCACGCCGCGCGGGCCGCGGCGCTGTACGAGCGCGTCCTGGAGGACGTCCCCTCCGCCGTCCCGGCCGGGGCGCTTCCCGCCCCGGCGCACGACGCCGCTAAGGAGTACCGATGACAGATCCGGCGCGGCCCGGACCGGCCTGCTGCGGCGCTGGTGGCCGCTGGGGGCGGCCGTGCTCGTGGGGACGCTGGCCGGGCTGGCCTTCTCCCTGCTGAAGGAGCCCGTATACACCGCCGACGCGTACGTGGTCGCGGTCCCCGCCGACCGGAGCGACACCGCCCAGGCGGTGAACTTCGCGCAGACCTACGCCCGCGTCGCCACCCAGCCGGAGATCCTCGCCCTCGCCCTGGACGGCGCCGCCTCCCCGTCGTCCTCCGCCCCGGACCTCGGCCTCCTCCCGCGGGGGACCGTCCCGGACACCGGCGTCCCGGCGGGGTCCTCCGCCGCCGGCGGCGCCTCCTTCCCGGAGTCCTCGGTCGAGCGGTTGCGGCGCGCGGTGCAGGCGTCGGCCTCGCCGGACGCCCCCCTGGTCGGGCTGAGCGCCTCCGCACCCGGTCCGCGGCAGGCCGCGGACCGGGCCAACGCCGTGGCGACCGCCCTGATCACGTATGCGAACTACCAGGCGGTCAACACCCGCGTCCGCCTCGTCCGGTTCACCAAGGCCCTCCCGCCCGCCTCACCCGCCTCGCCGCCGCCGGCGGTCGGCGCCGCGCTCGGGCGTGACCGGGCGG
>NZ_CDRNDK010000954.1:0-910 GCF_977012225.1 Planomonospora algeriensis
GGCCGCGGCGCGGTGGGCGCGCTGCTGCTCGGCGTCCGCAACGGCCTGTACGGCCTGCGCCTGTCCGGCCTGCTCGGCGCCCGCGGCTGGCGCCGTCTCCCGCTGGCCCACGGGGTGATCGACGAGACGACGGCGGTGGCCCTGGCCCAGCCGGACGCGGAGTCGGCCCGGACCGGGTTCCTCGTCACGTTCGGCAGCCTCTACCTGACCTGGAACGCCACGACCCTGCTCGGCGCGCTGGGCACCTCGCGGGTGGCCGACCCGGCGGTGTTCGGGCTGGACGTGGTGGGCCCCGCGACGTTCCTGGCGATCCTCTGGCCCCGGCTGACCGGCTCGGGCCCCGAGGCCCGCGAACTCCGGATGATCGCGGCGGGCGGCGCTGCCGTCGCGCTGGCCGCGACCCCGTTCACCCCGGCGGGCGTGCCCGTGCTGCTGGCCGCCGGGGCCGTGCTCGCCGTACTGCTGAGGAGACCGAGTTGACCTCTCCGCCCCCGTCCCCCCTTCACCCGGACGGCCGGGGGGACCTCCCCCGCCTCCGCGCCGGCCGCGGGCGCGCCGATGAGCGTCTGGCAGGCCGTGGCGGCCGTCTGCCTGGGCTGCTACGCGCTGAAGCTGGCCGGGCTCTCGGCGCCGCGCCGGGTGCTCGACCACCCCGGCGTGCAGCGCTTCGCCGCGCTGGTCCCGGTGGCGCTGCTGTCCGCGCTCATCGCGGTGCAGACCTTCACCGGCGGCCAGGCGCTGGACCTCGACTGGCCGCGCACCGCCGGGCTGGGCGCGGCCGTGGTCGCGCTGCTGCTGCGCGCGCCGTTCCTGGTGGTGCTGGTGGCGGCGGCGGCCGTCACGGCGCTGCTCCGCCACCTGGGCCTGTGACCCGCGGGAGCGCCATCCGGAAGACCGCGCCCTCCCCCGG
>NZ_CDRNDK010000955.1:0-908 GCF_977012225.1 Planomonospora algeriensis
CGCGGCCCTGCGGTCGCGGTGGCGGCCGGATCCGCGGCTGCTGCTCGGGGCCGGGTCCGCCGTCGCCGCACTGCTGGCCTTCCTGCCGCCGTCGGGCTCGGCCGACCATCTGAACTACGCCGCCTACGGGCGACTGGCCGCGCTCGGCCACGATCCGTACGCCGTCGTGCCCGCCGCGTTCCCCGGTGACCCGGTCGCCGGGGCCGTCGAGGAATGGGCCGGGGTGACGAGCGTCTACGGCCCGGTCGCGACGGCCGTGCAGGCGCTGGCGAGCCTGGCCGGGGGCGACTCGGTCCGGCTGACCGTCTTCGGGATGGCGCTGTTCAACGCCGCGGCCTTCGCCGGGACCGGGCTGCTGCTGCACCGCCTGACCGCCGCCGACGCGGACCTCCAGCGGCGGGCGGCGCTGCTCTGGATCGCCAACCCGCTGATGATCTACCACCTGTCCGCCGGGATGCACGTCGACACCATGGCCGTGGCCTGCATGGTCGCCGCCCTGTGCGCCTTCTCGTCCGTACGGGGCGCGGCCGGGGGCGTGACCTCGGGGATGCTGCTGGGGCTGGGGATCGGGGTCAAGCTCAACGCCGGGCTGGTCGCGCTCGGACCCGCCTGGGAACTGCGCCGCCGGCCCGGCAGGCTCGCCCTGGTCGCCGGTACGGCGACGGCCACGGTGGCGGCGGTCTACGGGATCGCCGGGCCGCACGTGCTCGACCAGGTGAGCGCGGCCAGCCGGAAGGTCTCCCTCGGCACCCCGTGGCAGCCGGTGAAGCTCGCCCTCCAGTCGCTGTTCGGACCGGGCGCGTACGCGGCCTGGATCCAGGCCGGGTCCGTGCTGCTGCTGGCGGCCCTGGCCTGGCTGCTGTTCCGGGCCGCGCCGCGCGGTCCGGCCGGCGCGGTCCGCCGGGAGG
>NZ_CDRNDK010000956.1:0-907 GCF_977012225.1 Planomonospora algeriensis
GGCGCGATCAGCGCGGGCCGGCCGGCCGGGGTGTCCGCCTCCAGCCCCGCCGAGCTGGCCGTGAACCACCTGCCGTTGTGCAGGACGACCTGGTGCAGCCAGCTGCGGCCCGGTTCCCGCATCGTCGGCCGGACCACGCCGCCGGGGTCGACCAGGCACAGCACCTGCCACGGCCGGAAGTCCTGGTGCCGGTTGGCGAACAGCGGCTTGTTGCTGCTGAACTGCCCGAGCACCACGGTGCAGCCGGGCGCCCCGGCCGAGAGCGCCGGGTCGGTGCCGCTGGGCGAGTCCTGGTCGACCAGCCGTCGCACCCTGTTGTCCTCGTTCACGAACCACTGGGCGTAGGGGCCGAGGTCGCGCGGCTGGGGCTCCTGGAAGAAGAAACCGCCCCCCAGGTCGATCTCGATCATCGCCAGCTGCCCGGTCTCCCCCCACGGCAGGCCCACCGCCGCGTCGACCGCGACGGTCTGCCGGGACTGGTAGAACACCCACCCGGTACGGCCGTGCGCCAGCACGGTCGGATTGCTCCAGCTCTGCAGCGGATGGGTGGAGCGGATGCCCAGCTCGGGAGTGAGCGCGCGTACCAGGAGCCGCGCCGGTCCTACCTGCTCCGTGGTGACGACGCCCTCGCCCGAGGCGGCCCACTCCACCAGCCGGCCGAAGTGGAGCTCGCGGTCGTGGCGGCCCTCCACGCCGTCGAGCCTGCGCAGGAAGTGGCCGCCCTCGAACGCCTGGTGGACAAGGACCCGGCCGCCCGCGGCCCGCGCCTCCAGCACGTGGTCCATCACCTTCTCGACGCCCTTGACCGTAGGCCCGTCCACGGCCGGGGCTCCGCCGGAGGCGCCCGGTGCCCGGCGGGCACGTGCATCGGCCCGGTGGAGGACCGGTGCCCTGCGGCCGGGTCCCC
>NZ_CDRNDK010000957.1:0-900 GCF_977012225.1 Planomonospora algeriensis
CCGGGTGGGCGCGGATACACCTGGCGTGCTCACCTCAGCACTTCAAGATCAGTACCAGCCACCACCCACCGCCTCCGCGATGGTCCAGTGCTGCCCGTAGCGTCTCGCCAGGTCCGCCAAGGTCACCGGGAACCCCCGGGAGTCGACTGCGACGGAGCGGATTCACGGGCACGGTCGCCTCCCGTCATCGCGGTAGCGATCAGGTCTGCGACCCGTTCCGGCTGCTCGGAGCGGACCGTCTCCAGGTCGGGCCCGTTGCGAAGCGACACCAGGTAGCAGCCCGAGCGCGGCCCCATCGTCACGGTCGCGTCCCGCCCGCCCTGAGGGCCGGTCACGGTCAGTTCCGGCGGGTAGCGGTCCAGCCAGTACCGCCGCAGCGACCTGTCCGGCCAGATGCCGCCCGCGTGATCACCGAACAGCCCGAGACTGATCGTGTGGTGACGGCGTGCCCGGATGCCCCGCTCCGCGAGAAGCCTGTGAACCACCGCCAGTGCCCTGTCCTGCTTCTCCGCTGTCGCCTCGTCAACGACGGGCGGGATGGCTCTAGAGTTATCCACGGATCGCACCTCCAGTGTGCGGTCAAGGGACCCGTACGGCGTGACAGCGCCTGCGGGTCCCGCTTTTGCCGTTCTCCAATGACATCGTTGAGAATCATGTACGGACAGGGCGGACTAGAGGAGACAGGCAGTCTCCTCCCTCTAGAGGTAATCCGAGATGGACAATGTCCCGAATTGGGCGTTAAGGCTACGTGCTGGGCGGCGCGAAAAATTCTGGTCGCAGAGGGACATGGCCCGTGCGCTCATGGAGGCTGCCGACGAGCGCACTCGTGACTGCTTGCCAGGGCGAAGGGCTGAAGGAGTTCTCACATCGTGAGACCGAGGGCGATGAGCGGGTTATTGA
>NZ_CDRNDK010000958.1:0-900 GCF_977012225.1 Planomonospora algeriensis
CCAGCGTCCCCGGGCCGTCGACGATCTCCCTGGTCACCTCGGCCGCGTCCAGCCCGAGCACGTGGAAGCGGGACTGGCGGCGGCCCACCAGCCATTCGGTGAACTCGCGGCGGCAGACGGGCGCGGTGAAGTCGCCGAAGTAGAGCCTCCGCTGGTAGGCGGAGATCATGAAGCGGGTCTCCGGCGGCACCGCGATGCGCGGGTGCGCGTGCAGCATGAGCTGCAACATCGTCGTCCCCGAACGCGGGCAGCCGATCACGAACACCGGCCGGTCGGACTGCATGGTCACGCCCTCGCCAACTCGCCCAGCTGCCGGACGGTGAGCTGCGCGGCCACCGGGCCCCGCTCGCGGAAGCGGTTGATCCGGTCCCGGACCTCCTGCCGCCGGCGGGCCCGGCGGCGGCGGGCGGCGATCTCCTCCACCGCGGCGACCTGGGCCCTGTCCGCCGGGGGCGCGCCGACCGGCTCGTACCCGCAGGCGGTCAGCCGCTCGCCGAGCACGGTCTCGCAGAGGGAGACCTCCCACGGCTCCAGCCGCGAGGTCCACGAACCCGGGCGGAGCGCGGCCGTCTCGCCGCGGGCGTTCCGGCGCGGGTCCCTGGCCTGCGGCACCGCGGCCCCCGCCACGCGGCACGGCTCGGCCATGGCCGGATCGTAGTCCTCGCCGAGGTAGGCGCAGAGCTTGCCGAGCTCGATCTCCGGGTCGGCCATCAGATCCTCGTAGCGCAGCTCGTAGTAGCTGTCGGCCGGGAGCCTGCGGGCCCGGCGGCCGCAGTCGACCGCCTCGGCCCAGCTGTTCACCGCGTGGAAGACGTCCCTGGTGTACCAGGGCATCTCCTTCAGCGACGCCACGCAGTCGCGGCCGTCCCGGATCAGGTGCACGAACTGCGCGTCCGGGAA
>NZ_CDRNDK010000959.1:0-900 GCF_977012225.1 Planomonospora algeriensis
CCCCGCACGCTCCCACACCCCACAGCAGCCCGCACCAGCCCGCACCAGCACAACCTTGAAGGTGACTTAACGTGACGACCATCGTGGAAGAACAGGCGCCCACCCGGCGCGAGCTCAACGCCGGGCAGATCCTCGCCGTCCTCGTCGCGGCGGCCGCCGGCGTGTTCCTGCTCTACAACAGCGTGGTCGCGAGCTACGAGGCGTTGATACAGCTCGCGGCGCGGATCGGCGTTGCTGAGCCGTGGCGGGTCGCCCTGACCGGCGAGATCGCCCTCCTGGTCATCGTGACCTGGGACATCGTGTTCACCTGGTGCGGCTGGCAGGCACCCGTGCTGCGCTGGATCGCCCGCGCCCTGACCGTGTTGTCGCTGGTCATCAACGCGGCCGCCGGATGGCCGGACGCACGGGCAATGCTGATCTTCCTCCCGGCGCCGCTGGTCGTGCTCGGCATCGTGGAGTCGATCCGGCACGTCCTGCTGAAGAAGCACGCCACCCGGGAGCCGATCCCGTTCGCGCGCCGCTGGCACCACCGCAAGGAGTCCAGGGAGCTGCGCCGGTTCATGGTCAAGTGGGAGATCGCCTCCTACCGGGAGGCGCTGAGGATGCAGCAGCGGATCATGGCGGCGCGCAAGCGGCTGGAGGTCGCGCTCGGCGCTGAGTGGCGCTCGCTCGCTGACGCTGACCTCGTGTGGATGCTGGACGACGCGGCGCCCGAAACGCTGGAGCTGGCGCTGGCCCGGGTCGCTGAGATCTACGAGGAGTTCCAGCGCTCCCGCGCTGAGTCGGCGGCCGACGCCGCCGCTGGCGCTGGCGCTGAGGCCGACGCGGTCATCGCCGCGCTGAGGAGCGCTGACCCGGCGGCAGGCGCTGACGCTGACGGCGATGCCAGCGCTCCGGCAC
>NZ_CDRNDK010000960.1:0-900 GCF_977012225.1 Planomonospora algeriensis
ACGATCGGGCGGCGCCGGCGCAGCTCGCGGCGCTCGCGGCCGCCGCGGCGATCCGGTCCGGCGCGGTCTGCGAGATCGACGTGCCCGCGGTGGAGGGCGTGGTCACCCTGCCCTCGCTGGGGCAGGCGGTCCTGTCCCCCACCGTCTCGGAGGCGACGGTCCACTGCTTCGCCGACGGCGCGGACGTCATGGCGGACAGCCTCGTCGTGCGGGTCCCCGCCGACCCCCGGCTGGACGCCCCCGGCTGGAGGAGCCTGCGCACCCTGTCGGCGGAGTCGGACGGCATGCCGTTCCGCGTCGTCGTCGACGACCTCGACCCCTACCGCATGCCGGGTACGGCCAACATGGGCGAGCGGCTCACCCCCGACGAGGCCGAGCACTGGCAGCGCGGCCTGGACGGGGCGTGGAGCCTGCTGGTGCGGCACCACCGGACCGTCGCCGAGGAGGTGGGCACCGCGGTCTCCGTGCTCACCCCGCTGGTGGCCCCGGCGCGGGGCCAGTCGAGCGCCTCCTCCCGGGAGACCTTCGGCTGCGTGGCGTTGTCCACCCCGCCGGACGCCACCACGTTCGCGGTCACCCTCACCCACGAGACGCAGCACGCCAAGCTCTCCGCCCTGCTCGACCTGGTGCCCCTGACCCGTCCCGACGACGGCTCCCGCCACTACGCGCCCTGGCGGCCGGACCCCCGCCCGATCCCCGGCCTGCTCCAGGGGGCCTACGCCTACCTGGGCGTGACCGGCTTCTGGCGGCGGCAGCGCCGCCTCGAGACGGGTGAGGCCGCGCTGGAGGCGGAGGCCGAGTTCTCCCAGTGGCGCGCGGCCGCCCGCCTGGTCGCCGGGACCCTCCTTCGCAGCGGGCGGCTGACCCCGCCCGGCGAGGCGTTCGTCGCCGCGATGGCGC
>NZ_CDRNDK010000961.1:0-895 GCF_977012225.1 Planomonospora algeriensis
CGCCCGCCGCGGTGGGCGGATCCCGACCGGTCAACCGGTCCCGGGCAGGCGCCCGGCCCAGACGGGAAGGTCGCTTCCCCACCGGGCCGGTGGGCGCTCCCACGTCCTGGGCGCGCCGTCGTAGGCCACCGGAGGCAGGGCGTGGCGGAGCGCTCCGTACGGCGAGGCGGTCTCGGCCAGCCAGGGCCGCGGGTCGCAGGCCCGCCTCGGCGGCGGGCACGGGGCGGATGCCGTGCAGGAGCCAGGAGGCGGTGCCCGCCAGGGAGAGCCGCGACAGCCGCCCGCCGCCGGTGAGATGCCGGTCGCTCAGCGCCCGCAGCACCGCGGCCGCGAGCAGGTAACCGGTCGCGTGGTCCAGAGCCTGCGCGGGCAGCGCGCCGGGCCGGCCGCCGGCCGCGGACTCGATCACGGCGATGCCGCTCGCCGCCTGGACGAGGCTGTCGAAACCGCGCCGCCCGGCCCAGCTTCCCGACCAGCCCCAGGCGCAGAGCTGGGCGAGGATCAGTCCGGGACGCCGCGCGAGCAGCGCCTCGGGGGCCAGGCCGTACCGGTCGAGACTGCCGGGCCGGTAGCCGGTGACCACGACGTCGGCCGAGCCGAGGAGGTCGTCGAAGGCGCGCCGGTCCGCGGGGACGGACAGGTCCAGCAGTGCCGAGCGCTTGCCCATGCCGGTGTCGGCGTGGGAGTCGGCGTCCTCCGGGATCCCGGGAGGGTCGACGCGCAGTACGTCGGCGCCCAGCAGGGCGAGCGTACGCGTGGCGACGGGGCCGGCGATGACCCTGGTCAGGTCCAGCACCCGCACCCCGCCGGCCGGCAGCGGTGCGGGCGGCAGGGCCCGCGGCCCGCTCCCGCCGGTGAGCCGGGTCTCGACGAGCGGCTGCGCGGCCGCGGTGGG
>NZ_CDRNDK010000962.1:0-893 GCF_977012225.1 Planomonospora algeriensis
CGGCCAGGCGCGAGGGCGGCGGCCGGCGCCCCCAGCGCCCTGAGCCGCCACCGCCTCAGCACACGTTCCCCTGGGTGCAGCGGGGCACGGCGGGCTCGTCGCCCAGTGCGTGGGCGATGCGCCCGGCCACGGCCTGGGCCGTCGGCCACAGCTCGCTGTGCGGGATCTCCTCGGAGGCGACCGACTGGCGGGTGCGGCCGTCGGTGTAGCCGGCGGTGGAGAAGACGATGTACGGCCCGACCCCCACCCAGGCGTTGCGCTGGCGCTGGGCCGCGCCGAACAGCTCGGTGGCGGTGCCGCGGAAGGCCACCGGCCGGACGCCCACCCGGTCGTCGTTCGCCAGGTCTCCCGTCGCCGCCCGCCGCCGCTCGGCGTCCTCCATGACGGCGACGCCCACGGTGACCGCGAACGTGGACGTCTGGTCCACGTACGTGGCGCGCAGGAGCGTGCGGCATCCGTGCTCCTCCAGGACCGATCCGACCGCGGCGTCGGTGCCGGAGCGGCAGGCCGTCTCGGGGGCGATGCCGACCCTGCGGGCGTAGAGCTGGACCCGGCCGAGGCCGATGTACTCCAGCTCCGGGGGGAAGACCAGGGTCGTCGGCCACGTGTGCCACCGCCCGGCGATGTCCTCCTGGACGTAGCGCGCCTTCTCGGCTTCGGTCAGCGGGCGGGAGGCGGTCTCGCTGAGCAGGCCGACCGTACCGGTCAGCACGTCCGTCGCGGCGATGGCGAGGATCATCCCCACGATCAGCAGGAAGAGCGCGCGGAACCGGATGCCCTGCTCGATCGAGGCCGCCTCGGCGGGACGGGCCTCCGCCCGGTCGCGGAACGCCTGGGGCCAGGGACGGATCCTGGCCCGGCGGACGGCGGGACGCGGAGGGCCTCCCCGGACC
>NZ_CDRNDK010000963.1:0-887 GCF_977012225.1 Planomonospora algeriensis
GGACGTAGTGGGCGATCTGCGCGGCCGAGGCTTGATCGGCGGTCAGGTCGGTGACGCCGTAGACGACTTCCTTGCTGCGGCGTTGCCCGTCCAGGCCACCGCGGTAGCGCAGGATGCGGAAGACCTGACCGGCGTGCGGGAAGTCGATCCCGGTGGAGGGGGCAACGCGGGTGATGCGCTGTTCGGTGCGGCCGTGCCCGCGGTCGATCTCCACGTGCATGGCATCGGCGAAATCGATGTCGGGGCCGGTCAACGCCGCGATCGCGGCGGCGTGCAACGTCGGCTGGTTGGCCTTGACGATCAGCACGTAGTGGCCGTGGTGGTCATCGACCAGCGCTCGCGCCGAGGCGCGCTGGGTGTGCAGCGCGTCGGCGGTGATGACCGCGCGGGCCAGTTCGGCCGGATCGAGCCGGTCCAGGAGCGGCCCCAGTGCGCTGATCTCGCTGCTTTTGACGTCGACCTGGCGTTGGGCGCGCAGGGCGCCGGTGCCGTGCGCGGCCAGGCCCAGCAGGTGGACGCGGCCCCCGTCGGCGCGGCGGGCGCCTTTGAGCATCTTGCCGTCGGCGGCGTATCCCCGCAGCAGGCCGGCGGGCTCCGCGTGCGGGGGCCGCGCTGCGGCGCGTCGTGCCTCGCGTTCACGGCGGTGGCCGGGCGGGCTCGCAGCGCGGTCATCAGGCGGGCCGTCGTCGAGTCCGGCCAGGAAGGCGCCGATCTGATCGTCGAGTTCGTCGCCGTCCAGGTCGGCCAGGATCCGGCGCAGGGTGCGTTCGCTGGGCGGCCGGCATCGTCCGGTGAGCGGGTCGCGCCACACGCCCAGGTCGGCGAGGACGTGCTGGGGGGCGTTGTCGGCCCATTGCTCGATGGCGGTCAGGCGGTCGTTGCCCACG
>NZ_CDRNDK010000964.1:0-886 GCF_977012225.1 Planomonospora algeriensis
GGGCAGGAAGGCGCGCTCGTAGCCGTCGACGTACGGCATGCCCGCCACGACCAGCCGGGCCGTCGTCGGGTCACCCCGGTCAGCCGGGCGAACTCCTCGGCCGCCTCCGGCCGCCGGGGCGCCGGGCCGCGTCCGGCGTACTCGGCCAGGAACGCCGCCGTCCGGCCGCCGTCCCCGGGCTCGCCGACGGATCCCCGGGAGAGCTCCGTGTAGGGCGCGGGGACCTCGAACCGTCCGGCCGGTCGTGGAAGAGCGCCGTGAAGCGGAAACCGGTGTCGCTCCCCTCGGTGCCGGTGAAGGCGATGAAGGCGCCGCCGTCCAGCGGGAGCACGCCGAGCCAGGTGCCCTCCTTGCGCCTGCCCGTCGCGTCCCTGAGCCAGGCGTCGTCGAGGCGCAGTGAGAACCGGCGCCAGGCGGCGGGTCCGGCGGCGCCCGTCAGGCCGAGCCCCGCGAACTCGTCGAGCAGCCGGTGCAGCGCGCCGGCGTGCTCCGGCTCGCACCCCGCCGTCACCACCCGGTAGGCCACCGCGGCGCACCCGCCGAGCAGCGGTTCCCACTCCAGCGCGGCGTGGGGGAAGCGCGGCCCGTCGAAGTGGAGCCGGACCGCCGGAGCGCCCTCCCCGCTCCCGGGCGCGGCCCGCAGCGCCCGGCCGATCACGTTCAGCTGCCGTACGACGCCGTGGCTCTCCTGGCGGTACCACCCGGAGGAGGAGGTCCCCAGGCCGCTGAGCGCCTTGGCCAGCAGCTGGTCGGAAGGGCCGTCCGGTTCCTCCTGCTCCTCGCCGCCGCCCGCCAGGGCCAGGGCGAGCCGGGCCGTCACCTCGTCCAGGACGGCCTGCTGGGCGGCGGCGAACCGCGCCACCCCCGGCGATCCCCGGCGACCAGC
>NZ_CDRNDK010000965.1:0-882 GCF_977012225.1 Planomonospora algeriensis
GCAGGGCGTGCAGCCGGGCGTGCAGCGTGCCGTCGTCCACCCGGCCCGCGCCGCATCCGTCGCCCCTGCCCGCCTTCCCGCCCGCACGGCCGGCCCCGCCCGCCGCACCATCCGCGTCTGCGATCCGTACCACGCGCTCGACCGTCCATGAGCCGGTGAGCAGGACCTCCGCGTCGAGGACGACCGTGTCGACGCGGTCCATGCGGCGCAGGGCGTGGGGATCGAGCACCACCGCGCCGCGTCTTCCCAGGGCGCGGGCGACCGCGCCCGCGAAGGCGTGGCGGCCCAGTTTCGCCTGCTTGGGCGTGGCCGCGACCATCATGGCGTGGCTCCGGCGGCCGCTGCGGCTGAGGAGTCTCGTCGCGGCGTAGGCGCCCAGCGTCGCCGGGGCCGCGACGTCCGCGTACGCTCGATCGGGCCCGGGGGCAGGGGGACCGGGCGCGGGCGCGCCGGCTTCGTGATGTGGCGGTAGGCGCCCCTGACGCGGGCCAGGTCCTGCTCCAGCCGCCGCCAGGCGCGCCGCGCGGCGCGCGCCTCGGCGTAGTGGACGACGGATCCCGCCGCGTGGACGAGCAGCGCCGACGGGCTCAGCGCGAGCGTCTGGCCGACGACGTGGCCCGCGATGAACAGCGTGTCGGTGGTCGAGCGGCCGATCCGGCGGTTCAGCTCCTCGCGGAGGGCCGGGGTGGAGTCAGCCAGGTGCAGCAGGGCCGGTACCGCCGGGGACAACCTCGGCAGCCGCACCGCCTTCCCGGCGAGCGCCAGCCCGACCCCGGTCAGCTCCGCGCAGAGGCGGACCGCGGCGCGCGTGTGCCGCTCCGCCACCCGGACCCGGGGCCGATACCGGGCTCCGCCCCCGGCGGGCTCGCTCGGTGCTCGCGG
>NZ_CDRNDK010000966.1:0-879 GCF_977012225.1 Planomonospora algeriensis
CAGGCACCACACCGCCGGCGGGTCGCTCCGCCGTACCCCCGCCGGTCGGCCCCCCGGTGGCCGGGCCTCCTCCGGTGACGGGTCCGCGACCGGCCGCCCCCGTGCCCGCCGAGAGCGTGGAGAGCCCGGAGAGCCGGGCCGCCCGCGCCTCGCTGGGCGCGCTGCGCGCCGAGGTCGCCAAGGCCGTCGTCGGCCAGGACGCCGTGGTCTCCGGGCTGGTGATCGCCCTGCTCTGCCGGGGCCACGTGCTGCTCGAAGGCGTCCCCGGCGTCGCCAAGACCCTGCTGGTCCGGACGATGGCCGCCGCGCTCTCCCTGGACTTCAAGCGCGTGCAGTTCACCCCCGACCTGATGCCGGGCGACGTGACGGGCTCGCTGGTCTACGACGTGAAGACCTCGGAGTTCGAGTTCCGCGAGGGACCGGTCTTCACCAACCTGCTGCTCGCCGACGAGATCAACCGCACCCCGCCCAAGACCCAGGCCGCCCTGCTGGAGGCCATGGAGGAGCGGCAGGTGAGCGTCGAGGGCGAGGCCCGCAGGCTGCCCGACCCGTTCATCGTGGCCGCCACGCAGAACCCGATCGAGTACGAGGGCACCTACCAGCTGCCCGAGGCCCAGCTCGACCGGTTCCTGCTGAAGCTCACCGTCCCGCTGCCTGGCCGCGAGCAGGAGATCGCGGTGCTGGAGCGGCACGCCCTCGGCTTCGACCCCCGGGACCTGTCCCACGTCAAGGCCGTGACCTCGGCCGAGGACCTGGCCGTGGGCCGGGCGGCGGTCGCCCGGGTGCACGTCGGCCCGGAGGTCCTCGGCTACGCGGTGGACGTCGCCCGCGCCACCCGGCGGTCGCCGGCCCTGCGCATGGGCGTCTCCCCGCGCGGGG
>NZ_CDRNDK010000967.1:0-876 GCF_977012225.1 Planomonospora algeriensis
GCGGACGAGCGGTACAGCGCTCTCGCGGTGCGGTGGATCACGGCTTGCCTGAGACTTAACTCTCAAGTTAAGTTGAGTGGGTGGCGAGCTGGGAAGTCGTTCTCGTGGCCGAGGTGAGGCAGTGGTTCGACCGGTTATGCGAGGAGGATTGGGAAAGCGCAGAACAGGTGGAAGACGAGATCGACATACTCGTCCGGGTCGGACCGACCCTGGGCCGTCCGCTGGTCGACCGCCTCAAGGGCTCGGACAACCACCACCTCAAGGAACTGCGGCCAGGATCGTCCGGGTCCAGCGAGATCAGGATCATCTTCGCTTTCGACCCTGTACGGCGCGCCGTTCTACTGGTCGCAGGCGACAAATCGGGAAACTGGACCCGTTGGTACGACGAGAACATCGTGATCGCGGAAAAACGCTATGCCCAGCACGTCACTGAGCTGAGCAGCAGGGAGTACGAATGAGCACCGTGGGATGGGATGAGGTCAAGCGGCAGGCGCATGAGCGCCGTCGGGCGGCCGGGTTGCCGGTGCGCTCGGAGGCCGAGAAGAGCGCGATGATGGAGCGGCTCGCCGCTGAGGTCCGGGCGCACAAGCTGGCCGACATCCGCAGGGAGCAGGAGCTGACCCAGCGCGATGTGGCCGCCGCGATGGGAGTGTCCGGGCCGCGGGTGTCGGCGATCGAGCACGGAGAGCTGGAGCGCGTCGAGGTGTCCACCCTGCGCGCTTATGTGGAGGCGCTCGGCGGGAAGATGCGGGTGGTCGCGGACTTCGGCGACACGGAGTACAAGATTGCCTGACCCTGCTCCGTCACCGTACGGCCCGGCTCCACGGTGACGTCGGTCGCGCAAGCATGCCTATCTCCCTACAGCCCAGGTCATAT
>NZ_CDRNDK010000968.1:0-865 GCF_977012225.1 Planomonospora algeriensis
CCCTCGGCCCCGGCGTCGGCTGGGCGTGGGAACCGCAGGACCGGCGGCCCGGCATGCGCGGGATGAGCTTCGGCGAGCACCGCTCGCACGCCGTCGCCGCAGGGCTGCTGGCCCACGCCGAGCAGGGCGGCGATCGGGACGAGGCGGTGCGCGAGGCGCTGCGGGCCGCCGGGGTCGAACCCGGCGCGGTGCACCGCAACATCGGCTCGCCGCCGCTGCCCTTCGAGACCTCCGGACCCGATAACGGGCCCGGACCCTGCGAGGACCAGGAAGGAGGTGACACACATGTCCACTGAGCTGCTGATGGAGGGTGCCGAGGCCTACACCTCGCTCGCCGAGGTCGCCGCGGTCCCCGGGAGCGACGCTCCCGGCGCTTGGCCGAAGGAGACCAGCTGGCTGACCGCGCACCTTTGCACCATCGCGTGGACCATCGATGTCGGCTGCTGACGACTCGAGGTGACGGCGGCGGTGCCGCGGGCCGGAGGACGGCCCGCGGCACCGCCGGGTTCTCAGAGACGAAAGGGGGGGTCCATGGCTCCCGGGCTGCTGTTCCCGCTCCAGCACGCACACCCCGACGCGGTCGTGCCGTTCGGGGAGCTGGTGGCGAGCGGGCTGGCCGGCCGGCTCTGGCTGGCCCAATCGGTGCTGGCCGAGACGCACCAGACGATCGCGTACCTGGCCGGCCGGGGAATCAGGGTGCCGTGCGGGCTGAGCGTGACGCTGATGCCGCTGCGGCACCCGATGGAGGCGGCGGCGCAGGCGCGCAGCCTGGCGGCGCTCACCGGCCGTCCGATGGTCGCCGGGTACGGCGCCGCGACTCCGGACCTGGTCCGGGCGCTGCGCGGCGCGCCGTACGACAAGCCGG
>NZ_CDRNDK010000969.1:0-865 GCF_977012225.1 Planomonospora algeriensis
CGCGCGGCCGCTCGCCGCCCTCGCGCACCGACTCCGGGGGCCGCCGGTCCGGCGCGACGGCCGCCAGGACGTCGGCGGCGACCTCCATGATCTCCACCGGGGTGCGGTAGTTGACCTGCAGCCGCTCCACCCGCCACCGGCCCGCGACGTAGGGGTCGAGGACCTCGCCCCAGGAGCGGGCCCCGGCGGCCGAACCGGTCTGCGCCAGATCACCGACGACCGTCAGGGAGCGGGCCGGGATGCGGCGCATCACCGTCCGCCAGGCCATCGCCGACAGCTCCTGGGCCTCGTCCACGATGACGTGCCCGTAGGCCCAGGTCCGGTCGGCGGCGGCCCGCTCGGCGGTGGTGAGGTGCGGCCCGGTCGAGCGGTGGCGCTCGGCCAGCGCGCCGGCCTCCATCATCTCGTCGGCGGCCAGGCCGGTGAACTCCAGCACACCTCGGGCGTAGGCCTCCTGCCGGCGCCGCGCCTCGGCGGCGGCCCGCTCGGCGGCGGGGCTCACCGAGTCGTCGACGCCCAGCAGTTCGGCGGCCTCGTCCAGCAGCGGGACGTCGCCGGTCGTCCACGGCGAGGCGGGCGGGCGCAGCAAGGCGCCGCGTTCGGCGGCCGTCAGCTGCGGCGCGGCCCGCTCCAGCGCTCCGGGATCGGACAGCAGGCCGCCGATGAGCCGCTCGGGGGTCAGCAGAGGCCACAGGGCGTCCAGTGCTTCGCGCACCTGGGGGCGGCTCCACAGCACCTTGCGGGCATAAGCCAGGTCGTCGGCGTCGGCGGGGGCCTCCAGCCGGGCGGCCTCGTCGGCGGCCAGCGCCCGCAGCACGTCCAGGACGAACAGCCGGCGCGCGACGTTGTGCGGGCGGCCGGAGCG
>NZ_CDRNDK010000970.1:0-855 GCF_977012225.1 Planomonospora algeriensis
CGCTCCACATCGACGTGATCGACGCGGGCTCGGCCGACAGCCTGCCCCGGATCCGCACGGACGCCTGCGCGGAGAGCTGCGGCGGCCGGGGCCTCTGGCTGGTCCGGGAACTGGCCACCACCTGGGGCTGGTACGGCGTCCCGGCCGGGCGGGTGGTCTGGTTCCAGCTCGCAGAGGAACCCGATCCCTCTCTGCCCTGCGGGCCGCCCGGCCGGGCTGTCCGGACCGGCCCACTCCTGGCCGAGGGGTCCGGCCGCTGAACGGCGGCCGGGGAGACGATCAGTCGCGTCCGGCTGAGGCTTTCGCCGGGATGGCGCGGAGTTCCTCCTCCACGGTGTCGATGAGCGCCTGGGCCGCCCGGCGGAGCCGTACCCGGCGGGCGCTGAGGTCCTCGGCGAACCTCCGGGCCGTCGGCCCGACCCAGACGGACCGGCCGGTGAACTGCCCGTGGGCGGGGTCTATCGCCGCCTCCAGAATCGCGACCCGCGTCCTGAGCTCCGCCAAGGTCTGCTCCAGCAGGCGGCGTCGCGCCTCCGACGCCGTTCCGTCCAAGGGGTGGCTCACGAACCATTCCTCTGCTCAGGCGGGACACCGGACTAATCTGTTGGACATTATTAGATCTACAGGAAATCCGGCCAGGTATGGAGGGCTTCATGGCACGTTTCGTACGGCAGGGCGTCCTGATCTGCGCGAT
The DNA here is from genome assembly GCF_977012225.1 of Planomonospora algeriensis. Taxonomy (NCBI): domain Bacteria; kingdom Bacillati; phylum Actinomycetota; class Actinomycetes; order Streptosporangiales; family Streptosporangiaceae; genus Planomonospora; species Planomonospora algeriensis. The sequence continues at coordinate 695 of NZ_CDRNDK010000970.1, forward strand.
GACGTTATTGGCGGTTTCCGGCTGCGCCGAAAAAGAACCTACAGCCGCCGAGGCGGGCGAGACCTTGAAGCTCCATATCACCACACTGATGAAACAGGGGCATGTACTGAGAGGGAGTTTTGTTAGCTTTTGTTCCTGTTCATCGTGAATAGGCCGGGTTC
>NZ_CDRNDK010000971.1:0-846 GCF_977012225.1 Planomonospora algeriensis
GAGGGGAAGCAGGATCCCGACCACACCGGCCAGGACGAGCCGCCTGCCGAGCTTCCCGCTCACCGCGGACGCGCCTGGCCTTGATTCGATCATGCGTGAATGGTGACACACCGGACATCGTCCAGCCAGGGGAAGGGTAGACGATCCCTTGCCGCGCCGAGCCATCCACTGAAGGTCACGTCCAGCGAAGGGGTGTACGTAAGCCGGTCGGCCACCGGACGCTCTCGATCATGAACGATGAGCGAGTGCGGCCTGTGCGGGTGCTGTCTCCTATGGGCGGTCCGGTGAAGGGAGCCGGCCGTTGCGTTCCTGCCGTGACCGTGGTCGTGCCGGACGGGGAAACGGTCGGCGGTTCGATCGGCTCCGCGGGAGGTGTCCGGGGCCATACTTCCGGGGTGGACGTGCCTTTCGTGATCGATGGTCTGACGCTGTGCCGCGACGTGGTCCCGGCCGCGTGGGCGGTGGCGGCGGTCCGGGACTTCGACGGTACGGTCGGTTCCCTGGTCCCGCCGGTCTTCGCCGCGTACGCGCGGGTGTTCCACCCCGCCCGGCGGCGGTTCGGCGGACCCGCCGGGCCGGTCGAGCGGACCGAGGAGGTGACGTGGGCGCAGGTGGCCCGCGCCAACGGACGCCTGGCGCATCCGGCGATGCAGTGGCCGTGCATCACCGGTTCATGGCGGTTCGTCCATGCCGATGATCAGCCCGGCCTCTGGGAGTACCCGCCGGAGGAGGGATCGCTGCCGGTACGGCATGCGGCCCGCCTGGCCGCTCTGCTGGCCGGGCACACCCGCGCACCGCAGCGCTGCTGGTTCGCCGTCTGGGAGGGGTACGGTGACCTCGCCCTGC
>NZ_CDRNDK010000972.1:0-843 GCF_977012225.1 Planomonospora algeriensis
ACTGCTCTCCCACCACCAGATCGAGGCCCTGCGCGCCCAGCTCCCGGAGTACGAGCAGCTCGTCGCGGAGGCGGGCGCGGGCCGGCTGATGGCTCCGGAGATCGGCCATCTGGCGCAGGACGCCGACCAGCTGCGGCAGGCGCTGAACGCCAGCATCCGCTCCGCTCATGAGGCGTTCCGCTATCTCGACGGATAGCCGAAAATATAAGATTTCTCGACTACGGTCCGACCGCGGGAAAGGGGAGAGCGAGCCGGTGCAGCACGTGGCGGTCGACCCGGAGGTTCCTGCGGAGGTCGCCGATCTGTTCCGCAGGAACGGATCCCTGCTGTCGCGCGTCCGCGCCGGGTGGACCCCCGAGCCGCGGATCGACGTCCCCCGCCTGTCGGTCCGGGCGCTGCAGGTCGCCGGGGCGATCGCCACGCTCCTGCTGCTCGCCGGCGCCTTCGGCTCCGAGGACGGGCGGATCCTCATGTTCGTCCCCGCGCTGCTCCTCTTCGTGGCCTTCACCGGCCACCTGGCCGCCCGCGAAGGGCCCCTGGAGAGCGAGGACACCGAGCAGGAGGTCTACCGCAACGCCCGCTGGTACGAGGACCGCTACCTGCTGCCGGAGGACTTCGACGCCCCCGCCGAGCAGCTGCGCGAGCGGACCCGCCGGGCGGTCGAGTACGTCCTGCGCTCCCAGGTCCACGCCTCCGGGATGCTCGACGGCGCGCGCAACTCCGTGATGCTCCCGGCCCAGGAGTGGGAGATCGCCCGGCTGCTGGCCAAGCTGTCGGCCCTGCGCGCGAGGCACCACGCCATGGCCCGGAGCGGCAGGACCCCCGAGGTGGCCGCGGCGATGG
>NZ_CDRNDK010000973.1:0-843 GCF_977012225.1 Planomonospora algeriensis
CGGTGGGTCTCGCCGTCGCGGCGGCCCTCACGGTCCGGCCGGGACCGCGGACGTGGTCCCCGAGGACGTCTGGACCGGCGTCATGGCCCGGCCGGGCGGTGCTCCCACCGTCGTCACCGCGCCCAAGGGCGGACCGTTCATCAAGGAGGAGATCGCGAGGAAGGACTTCGCCACCGCCGGTGTGCGGGAGGAGTTCACCGTCCCGACCGGAGGCGAGCGGGTCATGGTGACCCTGTCGTGCTACGGACCGCTGACCAAGGCCGCCATCTGGATCGACGGACGCCTCACGGCGGCGGGTCCCTGCGGGGGAGGGTCGGGCACGATACAGGCGCCCGCGTACGTGGTCCAGTGGACGGCGCCGCAGGACTTCACCGCCGCCGGGCACACCGTGTCCGGGGCCGTGCTGCAGACCGCGGGCGGAGAGCCGGAGGAACTGACCGGGACCGAGGACGTCGAGGAACTCCTGGCGGCGGGCGGGCGCTCCAGCCGCCAGTGGTGGATCGCCGTCCACCGGATGGGCGACCCCGAGTGCCGGAACGACGTCCGCCAGGTCGATCCGGACACCGGCGAGGTGGTCGTGCTCCGGTGCGGTGACGGGACCCGCACACCGGGAACCCCCTGAGACCGTTCCCCGTACCTCAGGCGGTGGCGGAGACCTCGGTCCTCCGTACGGCCTGCTCGTACCGCTCCAGCAGCACGGAGGCGACCTCCGGGGCCGCGCCCAGCACGTCCGCCACCGTCTCCGCCCCCGCGGCCAGGGTGGTCGCGCGGATCCGGTCGGCGAAGTGGCCGGGGGCCAGCAGGTAGGGGGCCACGACCACGCGGGGGGCCCGGCGGCCAGCA
>NZ_CDRNDK010000974.1:0-842 GCF_977012225.1 Planomonospora algeriensis
GAGGGGAAGCAGGATCCCGACCACACCGGCCAGGACGAGCCGCCTGCCGAGCTTCTCGCTTACCGCGGACGCGCCTGGCCGTGATTCGATCATGCGTGAATGGTGACACACCGGACATGGTCCAGCCAGGGGCTGGTAGACGGTCTCTTGCCGCGCCGAGCCATCCACTGGGTTGCGTTCAACGAAGGGGTGCACGCAAGCCGATCGGTCACCGGACACTCTCGATCATGAACGATGAGCGAGTGCAACCTGCGCGGGTGCTGTCTCCTATCGGCGGTCCGGTGAAGGGAGCCGGTCATTGCACTCCTGCCGTGACCGCGGTCGTGCCGGACGGGGAAACGGTCGGCGGTTCGATCGACTCCGCAGGAGTGCCCGGGGCCATACTTCCGGGGTGGACGAGCCTTTCGTGATCAATGGTCTGACGCTGTGCCGCGACGCGGCCCCGGCCGCATGGGCGGTGGCGGCGGCCCGGGACTTCGACGGCACGGTCGGTTCCCTGGTCCCGCCGCTCTTCGCCGCGTACGCGCGGGTGTTCCACCCCGCCCGGCGGCGGCTCGGCGGACCCGCCGGGCCGGTCGAGCGGACCGAGGAGGTGACGTGGGCGCAGGTGGCCCGCGCCAACGGGCGCCTGGCGCACCCGGCGATGCAGTGGCCCTCCATCACCGGTTCATGGCGGTTCGTCCATGCCGATGACCAGCCCGGCCTCTGGGAGTACCCGCCGGAGGAGGGATCGCTGCCGGTACGGCAGGCGGCCCGGCTGGCCATGCTGCTGGCCGGGCACACCCGTGCACCGCAGCGCTGCTGGTTCGCCGTCTGGGAGGGGTACGGTGACCTCGCCCTGC
>NZ_CDRNDK010000975.1:0-841 GCF_977012225.1 Planomonospora algeriensis
CGCTGGCCGCCCGCGCGCTGGCCGCCCGCGCTCCCGCCTCCCGCCCCATCTGCGGCGGCAGGCCGAGGAACTGCTGCGGGCGTCGGCCTGATCCGGCCCTTCCCGCTGTGATCCGGATGCGGAGGGTAGGTGGGGGGCATGGCATCTTCCTCACCTGATCAGGCCGGCGCCGTGTCCTCGCTGTTCCGCCGCGCGGCGGCGCTGCGCGGCGGCCGCGCGGTCCACACCCGGGGGCGGTTCTTCCACGCCGCCTTCCGCGTCCTCGACCACACCGACCCCTACCTCGGCATCCCCGTGCTCGACGAGCCCGGCGAGCGGGAGGTCCTGGTACGGCTCTCCAAGGGGGCCTCCCTGCCCGGCGCCCTGCCCGACGTGCTCGGCCTGGCCGTCCGGCTCCCGTGCGACCAGGCGCCCGGCGGCGACCTCGACCTGCTGCTGTCCACGATGGGCTGGCCCCGATGGCTGCCCTTCCCCAGCTCCGGGTTCGGCTCCGGGGTCTTCTCCACGCTGGTCCCCTACCGGCACGCGGCCGGGCGGATCCGGTTCCTGGCCGTGGCGGCCGACCGCGGCCGCGGCCGCTCCGCCGACCCCGGCGAGATCGCGGAGTCCGTCGCGGCGGCTCCGCTGGACTTCGTCCTCGGCATCGAGGGGTACCGGCGGCCGCTCGCGCGGCTGAGCCTGCACACCGTGCTCCCGGACGGGGAGTTCGCCGCGTTCGACCCGATGCTGAACGGCCATCCGGCGCTGGTCTTCCCCGAGGCGTTCCGGCGGGTGCGCGAGGCCGCGTACGCCGGCTCGCGGCAGGGACGCGCCCGGGCGGGAGCGGGGGACGGCGACCGCG
>NZ_CDRNDK010000976.1:0-840 GCF_977012225.1 Planomonospora algeriensis
ACCCACTCGGGGACCCCGCCGCCGGCCAGCAGCCGCGCGGCGTCCGCCTGCTCCTCCTCCGTCACCGTGGCGTCCCCGCGGCAGAGCGCCAGCAGGGCGGCGGCCGTCTCGGGGTCCGCGGCGCCGAACTCGCCGAGCTCGTCGATGCCGTCCAGGTCCATGTCCCGCCAGAGGCCGGCCACGGTCGCGGCGAACCTGCCCGTCGCGGCGGGTCCCGGCGGCTCGGCCAGCCTGACGACCCGCGCGTCGATGTCGGAGGGGATCCACACGTCCGGGGTGGTGCCGGTCACGATCTGCGTGGCCGCCGCCGGGTCGGCGCTGTAGGTGACGAACGAGAGCCGGACGGCCGCCTCCCAGGGCAGCGAGAAGGAGAGCACCGCGATCCACCGCACCACGTCCTCGACGTTCCCGGGGTCGCGGGAGACGAGGACCAGCCGGCCGTGACCGCGGGCCAGCGCCTCCCGGACGGCGTCCAGCAGGACGCCCAGCCGCCGGTAGGCGTCCGGTCCGCCCTCCGCCAGCCACCCGCCGAGGGCCTCCGGGTCCGTGGACGTGCCCGGGACCAGCTCGTGCAGCTCGGGCAGGTCGGAACCGGGCGGCGCGGGCGCGGCGGACCACAGCGGCGCCTCCCAGAACTCGACCGGCCGCAACCCGACCAGGTCGCCGTCGTCCAGCACGAGCGCGTGGCCGAGGAAGTTGCCGTACCGGCCCGAGTAGTCCCGGCCGAGGTAGACGCAGCGCACCAGCGCCGAGGCCCCGCCCGCCGGGCCGTACGCCAGGGCCACGGGCATGGCCCGGACCTGCTCCGGGGTGGGCGCCGGCGGCGCGTCCGGCGGCGGC
>NZ_CDRNDK010000977.1:0-838 GCF_977012225.1 Planomonospora algeriensis
GCCCCCCGCTCGGCGCGGGGGCGGCGGGGAGGGTCAGGCTCCGGCGGCGGCCTGCTCCAGCGCTTCCATGCGGACCTTCTCGCCGATGACCGCGCGCAGGGCGTCGGCGGGCAGGTCGCACCAGGAGTCGGGCAGGTCGTCGCGGAGAGCCGCCTCGAAGGCTTCGGTGACCTTGTCGTCCAGGCTGGCCTCGGCGAGACAGTCCAGGTGGTCCTCCTCGCCGGGCTCGGCACCGCAGTCGGGGCATGCGGTGGCGAGGTCGGGGTAGGCCTCGGCGTACCGCTTGGCGGCGGTGTCGAGGATGTGGGTGAGCTTGGGGTCGTCGCCGCCGTAGGCGGGCATGGTGAGCCAGGCGCGCAAAGCGCCGATGGAGACCATCGGGGCGAGGTGGGCGGGGAAGCCCGCGCCGATGGCGACGGCGACGATGCTGGTGTCGTGCAGGCCGTCGATCCAGGCGCGGGTGATGCGCCCGAGGCTGGTGATCTCGACAAGGCCGTCGATGGGGAGTCCGGCGGCGGCGGCGCCCTGGACGTAGTAGGCGCGGGCCTGCTGGATGAGGTCGGCCATCTGGTTGTAGCGGGCCGGGACGGCGGGGATGACCTCGGCGCGGGCGGCGTACTCGCGGCCGTTGGTGACGGCGGTGGCGATGGTGGCGAGGGCGGGCTTGCCGTTCATGCGTGCCTCCTGGGGTTTTGTGGGGGGAACCGCTCCCCTTCACACTTAAAAGTGTAGGGCATATTTAATTAGGTGGCAAGAGGGGATTCCTGCTGATCTCGCCGGGCCGCCCGGCTCGAGCCGGACGCGGGCCGGGCCTTGCGCTCGGGGGCGCCCGGCCGCC
>NZ_CDRNDK010000978.1:0-835 GCF_977012225.1 Planomonospora algeriensis
GCCGGGCCGGATGCGCCGGGCGGGTGCCCTGCTCGCCGGGCTCTCCCTGGCCGCCGCCGCGGTGGCCCTGCAGTCCACCGCCCTGAGCGTCGAGGAGCGGAGCGCCGCGCTGACCTGGACCGGCGGCCTCGGCGAGGAGGTCGTCGCCTCGCGCTTCTCCGCCCGGGTGAAGGGGGTGTACGGCGCGCGCTCGGTGCAGACCACGACGCGTCCGACAAGGTGGAGAAGGCCACCACCTCGGGGATCTTCGTCGTCGTCACGCTGGAGGCGACCGCCCACCGGGAGCCGCAGCAGTTCGCGGCCCCGGTGCTGCTCACCGACGACGACAAGCGCTACCAGGCCACCGACAAGGTCGACTCCTCGCTGACCATCGTCAACCCCTACATCCAGCCGGGCTGGTGGACCGAGGGCGTGGCGGTCTTCGAAGTCCCGGTCAGCGCGCTGACCGGCGCCCGGATCGTGCTGCCGCTGAAGAACGGGATACTCATCGGGGAGACCTACCTGCCGGAGGTGGAGGTCGACCTGGGCCTGGACGAGGCGGGCACGCAACGCCTGATCGCCGATGCGAAGGACGTCTACCCCTTGACGAGCAAGCAGTGACCGGCACCCCGGCCCCGGAGAACGCGGGCCTTCCTGACTGGTCCGCTCCCGGGCGGGAGGAACCGCCCGCCGAGGCTCCTCGGCGGTCCCACGGCCGGCCCTACGGCGAGTCCCACGAGGGCGAGCCCTACCGCGGCGCCCCCCTGGCCCGCTTCCGGCGCCTGGCCGGCCCCGCCGCAGACCCACCCCGGGCGCCTGCCGCTCCGGACTCCGCCTTCGGGCACCCGGCCGCCCC
>NZ_CDRNDK010000979.1:0-833 GCF_977012225.1 Planomonospora algeriensis
CTCCCGTCTCCGGGGGGCCCGGGCGGTTCCCCGCCGGTCGTCCCGCCGGTCGTCCCGGCGCGCGGCCTCATCAGCCGCACCGGGGCGCCGGCGAGCAGCTCGTGTCCGGCGTCGTCGGCGACGACCGTGCCGATGCCGGCGTCCTCGATGATCGTGCGCAGCCTGGCGGGCGGATGGGCGGGGTCCAGCGGCACGTAGGCCCCGCCCGCCGTCATGACTCCCAGCACCGAGACCAGCAGGTCGGGCGTGCGGCGTCCGCAGACGCCGACCCGGGTCTCCGGCCCGACGCCCGCCGCGCGCAGGCGGTCCGCCAGGGCGCCCGCGGCGTCGGCCAGTTCGCGGTAGGTCAGCGTCCGATCCCACTGCCGGACCGCCGTCGCGTCCGGCGTGCGGGCGGCCTGGCCCGTGACGAGGTCGTGCAGGAACCGCCCGGAGGTCATCCGCTCACCGCTCCATCATCGATCGGTCCGCGTGTCGGCGCTGAGCCGGGTCCGGCCGCGGGGCACCGCGACCGCCGCGAGCGCCTCACCCAGCGGCGTGTTCAGGGGCAGGAGGGTCACCCACCAGCCGTCGCCCGCGGGCCACGGCCCCGGGGCGGCCAGATCGGGGAATCCCGCCGCGGCCGGGCCGTGCGCCCCCCGCCCGGACCAGCGCCCGCCTGGCCGTCCTGGCGCGGAGCTCCAGCCAGGGCCGGTCCTCCTCGGCCGCGTCCGCTATCTGCTCCCGCTCCCCCGGCCCGAGCCCGTCACCGCGGGAGGCGCCGTCGGGGTGCCGAGGGAGGCTCCCCGGGAGGCACCGCAGGCGTCCGCGCCGTACGCGGCCAGCAGTCCGAC
>NZ_CDRNDK010000980.1:0-827 GCF_977012225.1 Planomonospora algeriensis
AGCGCGAGGTCGAGCCGGGTGGGCCGACCCGCCGCCAGCCGGACCGCGGGCAGCGCGGCGGTGAGCCAGAGCACCGCCAGGTCGGCCGCCTGCCTGCCCGGGGAGGTGACGTCCCGCAGCGGGAGCGAGCGGCCCCACTCCCGCCACACCTCGGCCGCGGACTCGTGCATGTCGACCTCCAGCAGCCCGCCCGAGTCCAGGAACCCGACCGCCCAGCCGTCCGCGGCCAGGGTCCTGGCCAGCGCCACGTCGTCGGTCAGGTGCCCGCGGACCCGGGTGAACCCGTCGGCGGCCAGCATCGCCGTATGGCGGAAGGCCGTGCACTGGCCGTTGGCCACCACCCGGTGCGGAGGCGGAGGGGAGGCCGGGCCGATCGGGCCGAACCGGTAGACGAGCGTGGCCAGGAAGGAGGAGTGCAGCGCCTGCTCGGCGATCCCGTCGCAGACGAACCGGGGGCCCACGGTGACCAGGTCGTAGGCGTCCAGGGCCGCCGCCACCGCTGCGAACAGGCCGGGCGCGGGACGCGCGTCGGCGTCGAGGGTGACCACGACGTCGCCGAGGGCCGCCTCGGTCCCGTGCCGCAGCGCCCACTGCTTGCCCACCCACCCCGGCGGCAGGGGAGGGCGGCCAGGACCTTCGCGCCGAGACCGGCGGCCAGCCGCGCGGTGCCGTCGCGGGAGCCGTCGTCGACCACCACGACCTCCGCGACGGCCGGGTCGGGCGAGCGCAGCCGAGACGCACGGCCCGAGGCGGTGCTCCTCGTCGCGGGCCGGGATCACCACGGAGATGCGCGGGCCGCCTCCGGGACCGGCCGCGGGGGAGAGCGG
>NZ_CDRNDK010000981.1:0-824 GCF_977012225.1 Planomonospora algeriensis
CGGGCGGTCAGATGCCGTCGCGCTCGATCGGGCAGCTCATGCAGCGCGGGCCCCCGCGCCCCCGGCCCAGCTCGCTGCCCCGGATGGTGATCACCTCGACGCCGTTGGCGCGCAGGTGGTTGTTGGTGGTGGTGTTGCGCTCGTAGGCCACGACCACGCCCGGCTCCAGCGCCAGCACGTTGCAGCCATCGTCCCACTGCTCGCGCGCGGCGGCGTGCACGTCCTGGGTCGCGGTCAGCACCCGGATGCCGTCCAGGCCCAGTGCGGCCGCGATGGCCCGGTGCATGTCCTCCGGCGCGTGGTCGGTGATCTTGAGTTCCTTGTCGTTGTCGCCCGGCTCGATCGTGTAGGACGGCAGCATGCCCAGCCCGGCGTACTGGGTGAACGTCCCCTCGTCGATCTGGGTCATCACCGTGTCCAGGTGCATGAACGCGCGCGCCTTGGGCATGGCCAGCGCCACGATCCTGCTCGCCGAGCCCTGGGCGAACAGGCTGCACGCGAGCATCTCCACGGCCTGCGGCTGGGTGCGCTCGCTCATCCCGACCAGGACCGCGCCGCGGCCGATGACCAGTACGTCGCCGCCCTCGATGGTGGCCGGGGCGGCGGCCGTGCCGGGCATCCACACGCGGTAGCCGTTCTCGGCGCCGGGCCGGTCGTAGCCGCCGGCGAACAGCGGATGGTACCGGTAGACGGCCTCGTAGTTGACGGTCTCGCGTCGGCGGGCCTTCTTGCGCATCGCGTTGATCGAGACGCCGTCGTAGATCCAGCAGGAGGTGTCGCGGGTGAACAGGTGGTTGGGCAGCGGCGGCAGGACGAAGCCGTCC
>NZ_CDRNDK010000982.1:0-822 GCF_977012225.1 Planomonospora algeriensis
CGGCGCGCGCTCGGCCCGCGGGCGCCCCGCCGTTCGCCGACCACGTGGCCGCCTACGTGGCGGGCGCGACCTGCCGGTGGAGGAGGAGACGCTCTGCGACGAGATCCTCGCCCGCGGCTACGGACGGGAGGCGGTGGTCGGCAACGACACCTTCGCGCTGCTGCGGGCCGGGGCCTCCGGTCCCTCGGGCGTGGCGGTGGTCTGCGGGGCGGGAGTCAACGCGGTGGGCGTCTCCCCCACCGGCGAGGTCGCCCGTTTCCCCGCCCTCGGCAGGATCAGCGGCGACTGGGGCGGCGGCCTCGTCCTCGGCGAGGAGGCCCTCTGGCACGCCGTGCGCGCCGAGGACGGGCGCGGCCCGGCCACCGTGCTGGAACGTGCCGTACGCGAGCACTTCGGCGCCCGCACCGTCGAGGAGGTGACGCTCGGCGTGCACTTCGGCGATCTGCCGCACGCCAGGCTGCATGAGCTGGTGCCGGTGCTGATGTCGGTCGCCGCGGCGGGCGACGCGGTGGCGCGCTCGGTCCTGGCGCGCATGGCCGACGAGGTCGTCGTGCTCGCGGTCGTCGCGCTGCGCCGCCTCGGCCTGCAGGACTCCCCCGTCGAGGTGGTGCTGGGCGGCGGCGTGCTGACCGCCGGCGACCCGCTGCTGGACGGCATGATCCGGCGGCGCTTCGCCGAGCGGGCGCCCAAGGCCGAGCTGGTCGTCGCCGCCCTCCCGCCCGTCGCGGGCGCGGCCCTGCTGGGCCTGGACGCCCTCGGCGCGAGCGAGGAGGCCAAGGCCCGCCTGCGCGACCGCTTCCGCGTCCCGGCCTGAGCGTCCCG
>NZ_CDRNDK010000983.1:0-819 GCF_977012225.1 Planomonospora algeriensis
TGCCGGGACCCAGGACGGGAGGACGAAGCCCGGGCCGGTGGTGGAGAGGCGAACCGGGCGTTCAATCTTCGATGGTGATGCCCATCGCGCTCGCCAGGCTGTAGACCAACCCCTGGGCGTCGCGGCTGGTGATCGTCACACCTCTGAGGCTGAGGACGCCGCCGATCCGCAGCAAGGTGCAGTCGACGAACCTCGCGCCCTCCATCTGCGCGTTGGAGAACTGCGCTCCCGTCAGCTCGCAACGTTCGAACCGCACACCGCGGAGATCCGCGTTCTGAAAATTGATCTCGATCATGGTGCAGTCTCGGAAAACGGCGTTCTTGAAGGTTGAGAACCTGAAGCCCGCCAGGTCGGCGCGGCAGCCGTCGAACACCACGTCCCGGAACGTGCATTCGGACCAGGTCATACCGGTCAACCGGCTCGCCGAGACCCGCGCCCGGTGCATCGCCGAGGTTCTGGCCACCATGTTCGACAGGTCGCACCGCTCCAGTTCCACGTCGGAGAAACCCGCCCGGCGCATCTCCGTGCCGGAAAGGCGCACATCGGCGAAACGGCACCCCTCGAAGTCGACCGCGTCCACCGGATGGGATGTCAGGTCCATGCCCGTGAACTGCATCGAGCGGTACATCCCGTCGTCCTCGATCCCGCCGCCCGGAAGCACGGCAGGACTGAGCAACGCGGGCAGCTTGGGCGCGAGCGGTTCTTTCGGCCGTGACGAGTACGCGGAAGCAGGGCGGGAGGGCATGGAGGAAGCGTAGCCGCGGCGTCGGTGATCACACCTTCCCCGAAGAGGGCCCGCTCCCGTCCTGGGTCCCGGCC
>NZ_CDRNDK010000984.1:0-809 GCF_977012225.1 Planomonospora algeriensis
GGCCGCGTGGTGCGCCCAGGCCGCCGCGCCGTACGGGTCGGGGAGGTCCTCCTGGGCCCGGGCCAGGTCCTGCCCGGTGCGGGCGGTCAGGGCCAGGTCCAGGCGCTCGTCGAGCTCGGCGTGGGTCAGGCGGCCCTGGGCGTAGTGCTCACGCAGGGCCTCCATCACCGTCTCGCGCTCCGTGTCGCCGACGCGGAGGTCGCGGCCGGAGGCGTGTCCGTGGGTCATCGGCGTCACTCCTCGGCAGGGTCGCCGTCGGCGAGGATCTGGTAGAGCCGTCGGCGGGTCTCGATCAACTGCTGCCTGGCCTGGCGGATCTGCGCCTCGGTCCCGGTCTGCAGGATCTGCATCATGGCGAACCCCGACTGGCGGGCCAGGTCCACCAGCTCCCAGGTGCCCTCGTCGACGTCGGGCGTCATCTCCTCCCAGGGCGCCCGCACCTCGTCGGAGTGCTCGGCGATGTAGGCCAGCCCGGCCTCGGTGAGCCGGAAGGTCTTGCGGCCGTCGTTCTCCTCCGACAGGACCAGGCCCTCGTCGGTGAGCTGCTGGAGCGCCGGGTAGACCGCTCCCGGGCTGGGCTTCCAGCCGCCCTGGCTGCGCTGGGCGATCTCCTGGATGATCTGGTAGCCGTTGCGGGGCTCCTCGGAGAGCAGCGCGAGGATCGCGGCGCGGACGTCGCCCCGCTTGGCCTTGCGCCCGCGGCCGAACGGCGGCCGCCCGCCGAACGGCCGCCGCGCCCCGCACCCCCTAGGGGCCCCGGCTCCAGTCCCAGGGGAATCCTCCGCCGCCGAACGGGCCGCCGAACGGGC
>NZ_CDRNDK010000985.1:0-804 GCF_977012225.1 Planomonospora algeriensis
CCGCCCCGCTGGCGGCGGCGCTGCGCGCGGCCGGGACGCAGGTGCTGACCGTCGCCGCCGGAGAGCGGTACGGCCGCACGGCCGACGGCGGGATCACGGTCCGGCCCGGCTCCCGGGAGGACTACGAGGCCCTGATCGCCGAGGCCGGAGTACCGGAGCGGATCGTCCACGCCTGGGCGCTCGACGGCCCGCCCGCCCGCGACGCGGCCGGCACGCTGGCCGCCCAGGACCTCGGCTTCTTCAGCCTGCTCACCCTCGTCCAGGCGCTGGCGGCGGCCGAGCGGGAGTCCGGCGTGCACCTGGACGTGCTGACCGCGGGCACGCAGGGCGTGCTCGGCCCCGACCTGCGCCGCCCCGAGCACGCGACGGTGGCCGGGATCGCCAAGGTCGTGCCCCTGGAGGCGCCCTGGCTGTCGGTCCGCCACCTCGACCTGGAGACCCCGGCCGAGGCCACCGCGGAGGTAGCGGCGGGGACCGCGGGGGAGCCCGCCGGATCCGGGGCGGTGCCGTACGGCTTCGGCCCCGTGCTGGCCGAGCTCGCCCGGGACCCGCGGCTCGACGCCCCCGAGGAGGGGACGCCGCCCTCCCCGGTGGTGCTGAGGTCCGGACGGCGCTGGGTGCGGGGGTACGAGCCCGTCCCGGTGGCCGCCCCGGCCCCCCCGGGACGGCGCGCCCGAAGGGCTGCGCGAGGGCGGCGTCTACCTCGTCACCGGCGGCTCGGCGGGATCGGCCTCACCCTGGCCGAGGACCTGGCCCGGCGGGTGCGGGCCCGGCTGGTCCTGCTCGGCCGGCTCGGGGCTGGCC
>NZ_CDRNDK010000986.1:0-797 GCF_977012225.1 Planomonospora algeriensis
GGTGCGCGGGTGCGGGTCGAGGCGTGTGATGTGGGTGATCGTGAGGCGCTGGCCGAGCTGATCGCGGGGGTTCCGGCGGAGTTTCCGCTCAAGGGTGTGGTGCATGCGGCGGGGGTGGCTGACAACGGGCTGGTGGGGTCGCTGACGGGGGAGCGGTTGGAGGGGGTGCTGGGGGCGAAGGCGGATGCGGCGTGGCATCTGCATGAGCTGACGGCGGGGATGGAGTTGTCGGCGTTCGTGTTGTTCTCCTCTGCTGGCGGGTTGGTGCTGGCGGCGGGTCAGGGGGGGTATGCGGCGGCGAATGTGTTCTTGGATGCGTTGGCGGTGCGTCGGCGGGTGTCGGGTCTGGCGGGGGTGTCGCTGGCGTATGGGTTGTGGGATGCCGAGACGGGGTTGAGTGGCTGGTTGAGTGAGGCGGATCGGGAGCGGATGCGGCGGCAGGGGTTGCCGGCGTTGTCGGTTGGGGAGGGGCTGGCGTCGTTTGATGCGGGGCTGGTGTGCGGGGTGGCGGGGTTGGTGCCGTTGCGGGTGGATGCGGCGGTGTTGCGTTCGCGTGGTGAGGCGTTGCCGGGGTTGTTGCGGGGTTTGGTGCGGGGTCCGGTGCGGCGGGTGGCGCGTTCGGGTGGTTCGGTGTTGGCGGAGCGGTTGGCGGGGGTGGAGGGGGCTCGTCGGCGTGAGGTGGTGTTGGAGGTGGTCCGGCGGGAGGTGGCCGGGGTGTTGGGGCATGCTTCGGTGGCGGCGGTTGAGCCGGGGCGGGCGTTTCAGGATTTGGGTTTCGATTCTCTGACCGCGGTGGA
>NZ_CDRNDK010000987.1:0-794 GCF_977012225.1 Planomonospora algeriensis
CGCCTGATGCGGCGGGCCCGCCGGTCGACGTCGGCCACGGTCACGCCCCTGCAGGGACCGCCGCCGCTGTCGGTGTCGAAGAGATCGCGCAGGTCGTTCTCAGTGATCGTCATCTCAGCTCCGAGGTGAGCGCGCCCGGCGCGGGATCGACGCGCAGCTTGGCCAGCGCCCTGGCGGCCTGGCTGCGCACGGTGGCCACCGAGCAGCCGAGGACCTCGGCGATCTCCGCGTCGGGCAGGTCGGCGAAGTAGCGCAGGACCAGCACGGCCCGCTGCCGGGCGGGCAGCGCCGCCAGCACCGAGCGCATCTCGTCGCGCGCCCCCAGATCGGCCGCCGGGTCGGCCGCCGGACCTCTGCCCGCCTCCTCCGGAATCGTCTCCGTCGGGACCTCGCCCTTCCATCTCCGCCGCCACCAGGTGGCGTGGGTGTTGGCCAGGATCCGGTACACGTACGGGTCGGGGTTCTCCCCGACCCTGCGCCAGGCGAACCACGCCTTGGCCAGCGCCGTCTGCAACAGGTCCTCCGCCATGCCCCAGTCGCGGCAGAGGAGGTACGCGGTGCGCAGCAGACGGGCCGAGCGCTGCTCGACGTAGCGCTCGAAGTCGGCCCGGTCACGCATGCGGTAGTCCTCACTGATCGGTGGTAATCACCGGTCACTACCGTCCGGCCCCCGCCGGGCGTTGCACGCCCGGGGGAATCCGTGCTCAGCGCGGCGGCTCGGGGGGCTGCGGCGGGTGGGGAAGACGAGGCGGCTGAGGCGGCTCGGGGGGCTGCGGCCCGTGGGACCGCCAGTG
>NZ_CDRNDK010000988.1:0-782 GCF_977012225.1 Planomonospora algeriensis
CGGCTTCGTCGGCGTCTTCGGTCTCGAAGTAGGTCGAGGTGGTGTCGAAGAACAGCAGATCGACCTCGAGGTTGAGGAGGTTGGCGACCTGGTGGAACACCTCTTCCTCGAGCTTGGCGGAGATCTCGATCAGCCGGTCCATCGCCCGGTAGCAGGCATCGTCGCTGGTCGCGGGCAGGCCATCGATCGCCACGTCCTCGTTGACCCAGCGGGCCGCCGCGAGCTTGGAGCAGGGGGCCAGGGCCCGGTTGGCGACCAGCGCGAACAGCACCCGCTCCGCGGCCGGGTCGAGCCGGCGGCCCTTGAGCAGCCGTTTCATCACCTTGCCGATCTCCAACTGCCGCCAGAGGGCATCGAGCACCCAGGTGCCGCCCAGAGGCCGGGACTCGGTGAACGCCAGCCCGTCGGTCGCCGCCGACAAGGCGGCGTCGGGATCGAGGAACCGGGTGACCGAGGCGACCAGGCGCTGCAAGGCTTCCCGGTTCGCGGCATCCTCGCGGCCGAAGTTGTAGACGACCTGCACCTTCGACCGCTTCAACACCGGATCCCACACGTTGTGCGCGAGCTGCAGGTATCGGACTTCCGTCCCGTCCTTGTTCCGGCGAGGCGTCGACCGCAGGTACATGGACTAGACGATAACGCCATAGTCCTTGGCGGGACTAGGAAACGGCGAGCATGCGTGTATCTAGGCCGAATCGAGAACCCGACCAGTCCCCATCCTGCTGACCAGCACCTACACCCTCACCCGTGGCCCAGAACCCTGATTAGCTGCGGAACCCAGG
>NZ_CDRNDK010000989.1:0-779 GCF_977012225.1 Planomonospora algeriensis
CCTCACCTCCAAGGGAACCCAGATGAGGACAATCCCTCACAAAACTCCCTCTGAAATGTCTCCTTCAGGATCACTTATGTCATGAACCTGGCCGATCTCGATCGGTACAGGATCACAAGCGCACGACTCACCATGCGATGGTGCATCGACCCGATCATGCCGGACGAACTTCGACCGGTCCGTCGCTGACTCCCAGGCTTCGCAGCACGACGACCCAGTCGAACCTGGAGGCGGATCGCCAGCCTCCCCAGCGATCGAAGGCCTGATCTAATCCGTTCATGGGTTTCCGGACCCTTGCCGGTGTTGTATGCCACGATTGACGCATGGCGAAGTTGGGGCGGCGGGCCACCTTTGAAGAGCGCCTACGGGCGTGTCAGCTGATCGAAAGCGGCAAGTCACCGGATCTGGTCGCCGAGATCCTCGGCTTCGGCCGCGCCACCGTCTTCGAATGGCTGCGCGAATACCGCACGCTCGGCCCCGACGGGCTGCGCACCAAGAAGACCCGCGGGCCGGCGGCCAAGCTGACCGACGTCCAGCTCGCCCGCCTGCATGCGCTGATCGTCGGTACCGACCCCCGGCAGCTGAGCTTCGGATTCGCGCTGTGGACCCGGGCGATGGTGGCCGAGTTGATCCGCCGCGAGTTCAAAGTGAAGCTGTCGCCGGTGAGCGTCGGCCGCGTCCTGGCCAGACTCGGCATGTCCCCGCAGCGCCCGCTGTATCGCGCCTACTGATCTTGAAGTGCTGAGGTGAGCACGCCAGGTGTATCCGCGCCCACCCGG
>NZ_CDRNDK010000990.1:0-779 GCF_977012225.1 Planomonospora algeriensis
CCGCGGCGGCGGGGGAGGCCGGGTGGCCGCCGTGCCCGTCGCTCCCGGCGGCGGCCGGGGTGAGCCTCAGGACCGGGGCGGGGTGCTCGGGCTCGGAGCCGTCGTCCTTCGGCTCGTCGTCCCATTCCACGACCTCGCCGCTGCTGTAGGTCTGGGTCGCGGGGAAGACCAGTTGGTCGGTGTCGGCGGGCAGCCTGCCCATCGACACCTCGAACTCCTGGAACTGGCCGGGCTCGATCTTCCCACCCGACCAGGTGACCTTCGTGACGGCCTCGGTCAGCTCGCCGTACTCGGTGGTGACCGGCTTGGGCAGCTCGCCCTCGGTCACCTCGACCTTCCAGCCCGGCACCGGCTTGACCGAGACGAAGGCCAGCGGGTGGTCGGTGGGGAAGGCCACCTCGATCTTGCTGGTCGAGGCGTCGTCGCGCTCGTTCGGCACCCGGAAGGCGACCTTGGTGAAGCCGCCCTGCTCGGCGCTGCCGGGGTTGATCGTGACGTGTGCGAGGGCCGGTACGGCCAGACCGAGCGTGAGGGCGGCGGCACCGGCGGTGACGGCCAGGGTGCGGCGCACGGCGGAAAACGACATGGGTGATCTCCACTTCGATGAGAACGGGGTGAATCGGGCCGGGATCGGTCCGGGATCGGGTCAGGAGGCGGGAAGTGGAGGACCGCGCCGGCTGACGGTGTGGCGGAGGAGACCCCGGACGGGGGCGGGCGGGAGCGCGGGGAGCGCGACGGGGAGCGGGACGGGGGTGGGGCGTGGCCGGCGCGAGGCGTCG
>NZ_CDRNDK010000991.1:0-775 GCF_977012225.1 Planomonospora algeriensis
ATCACGCAGGCCACGAACGGCAGGTCGCATGGCCGCCTTCGCCGTCGACCGCAAGTATCCCGAGTCCGACCACGCGCCCATGGTGGCGACCTTCGACCTCGGCTGAACCTTCGAGCTGAGGATCAGCGGTGCAGGCGGGTGTCGGTCAGGATCCGCCGGACGGTCTCCTGTAGCGAGCTGCCTGCAGTGATGATCTCCTCACGTCCGTCATCGAGCAGGTCCCGCGGCCGGTACCACCGGCGCATCTCTGCTTCGCCGTAGGCGTCGGCGGTGGGCTTGGTGGCGTGCCGGCGCAGGGTCTCGGCGAACGGCACGTCGAGGTAGTAGAAGCGGCTCACTCCGCGGTGGTCGGCGCCCAGGGCCGTCAGCATCGGGCCGTAGCGGTCGGCGTACAGGATGCCTTCCACGACGACGTGGTAGCCGGCATCCAGCGCGTAGCGGGCCACCACGTCGATCAGCCCGATATTCGCCGCCCCGGGGACATCGGGCTCCTTGAGGATGTCGCGGCGGATGGCGTCCTGGCCCACCACCGCCAGACCGCGCCCGTAGCAGGCGCGCAGGCGCGCGGCGACGGCGCTCTTGCCCGAGGCGGAGTTGCCGCGCAGCACGATCAGGCGCGTGGTGTTCGAGCCGGTCACCGCCGTAGCGTACGAGTCGCCGGCCGTCCCGAAAAGACCGGGCCGGCCGGGTGGCCGTCGCCCGCGTCCGGGCGCGCTGCCCAGGCCGGTCAGCTCGCCGGGTGGCCGTCGTCCAGACACGCCGCCGTACCGTCGGC
>NZ_CDRNDK010000992.1:0-774 GCF_977012225.1 Planomonospora algeriensis
GGAGTTCGCGGCGCGGGTGGCGGCCACACCGGAGGCGGTGGCGGTGGTGTGCGGGGACGTGGTGGTGACGTACGCGGAGCTGGACGCGCGGGCGCGGGCGTTGGCGCGGCGGCTGGTGGGGTTGGGGGTGGGGCCGGAGCGGTTCGTGGCGGTGGTGGCGTCGCGGTCGGTGGAGTTGGTGGTCGCGGTGCTGGGGGTGCTCGAGGCGGGGGGTGCGTATGTGCCGGTGGATCCGTCGTATCCGGCGGATCGGGTGGGGTTCATGGTGCGGGACGCCTCACCGATGGCGGTGGTGGCGGTCGCGGGTTCGGAGGGTGTGGTCGGTGGGGGGCTGCCGGTGGTGGTGCTGGAGGACGGGGGTGTCTCCTGCCGTCTCCTGCCCGGCGGGGCCGGGACGGCACCGCCCTCTGCTCCGGAGGACGAGGGCGCGGAGCTTCCGCTGCCGGGGCTGCTTCCGGGGCATCCGGCGTATGTGATCTTCACGTCGGGGTCGACGGGCCGGCCGAAGGGCGTGGTGGTGACGCACGGCAGTGTGACGCGGCTGCTGGCCTGCACGCAGGGGTGGTTCGGGTTCGGGCCGGAGGACGTGTGGACGTTGTTCCACTCCTACGCCTTCGATTTCTCGGTGTGGGAGTTGTGGGGGGCGTTGCTGCACGGCGGGCGGCTGGTGGTGGTGCCGTTCGGGGTGAGCCGGTCGCCGGGGGAGTTCCTGGCGTTGCTGGAGCGGGAGCGGGTGACGGTGCTGAACCAGACCCCGTCGGCCTTCTACCAGCT
>NZ_CDRNDK010000993.1:0-763 GCF_977012225.1 Planomonospora algeriensis
GCCGTTACGCTCCAGCGGTCACGCTTGTGTGCCTACGAACTGCGGAACCCGGGCTAAGTAGCCGCTGCATTTCGCAGCGTTTTCTTTGGCCTGGAAGCTACGACACCCCACTCTCACGTGAGCCGAAGGCGTCGTAGATCACGGTCCACCGTCTACGACCGCTTCCGCTCCGGGGCGCGACCATGGGTGATGCGCTTGAAGCGGTCGCCGGCGACGGTGCGGGCGGGACGTTCTTTCTGTGCAGGAACGTGGTAGGGCAGCGGCCTGTGTTGTTTGCTGACTCCGAAGGGCAGGCCGGGCTGATCGCGAGGGTCCCGTACCGGAGGGACTGCCTCGCACGCGCTTCCGGTGGCCTGGATGCGATGCGATCAGTGGTCCCGGAATTGGAGCGGGAGTACGGCGATGATCGTATCGATCTCGACGCGTGCCGTACCTCGCTTGACTCTGCGGGGCCCAGTAAAGGATCTTGTGGTCTTGGGGTCAGCGATGCCATTGCTGACTACAGTGTGGAGTTGAACGTGCGCAATGAGCGATGACGCTGGTTCCGTGGCTGCTGCGAAGGAGGAGATGGTGACGGCGCTGTTGGCAAAGCTGAAGGGCGCCGAGGAGGCCGCACGGCAGCAATGCGCCGAGCTGTCCCGGCAACTGGAGGAGCTGCGGGAGCGGCTGACCGCCGCGTAGCGGCGCATGGAGCGGCTGTCCATCGCCCGTGAGGAACTGGCCGTGCTGGCCGCCGACGACGAGCCGGACGACGCGAAGCCCG
>NZ_CDRNDK010000994.1:0-762 GCF_977012225.1 Planomonospora algeriensis
CCCCCGCGCCCGCCCCTCACGGCCAAGGAGAACGACATGCGCAAGCCCGCCCCCGAGATCATCCCCGTCATCCCCGCCCGCGTCGCTGCGGGGCATCTCGTCTACGTGCCGCGCCGCAACCTCTACGCCAAGGTGACGGGCGTTCAGGACTTCCCCACGCACCGCCGCTTCCGCTGGGTCGCCATCAGCCCCGTCCCGCTCGAGGAGGACGACACGGGGCTGCTGATCGTGGACACCCGCACGGGCACGGTGCCGTGCGTGCGCCGCGCGGATGCCCCTCTCCTGTACGAGGGCATCGGCCTCGAGGCGTTCCCGCCCGCCCCGTCAGGGTGCCGTACGGCGTCCTAGCCGCCCCTCGAGCGCGCGGAAGGTCCGCCCCCTTGATGGGGTGCGGGCCTTCGGTGTTCCTGTCCTCGAGCGGCGCGGCCTCGAGGCGCACCACCCTCATGCCTCGAGCGGTGCGGCCTCGAGCGAGCGGAGGAACACGCCCTCGTCTCTCGAGCCGTGCGGCCTCGAGCAGCAGGACCGCCCGCCGTACGGCCGGGAGCCCTCGAGCGGCGCGGCCTCGAGCGGCCGGGAGAAGCGTTCCCGAGCCGTACGGCCTCGAGGCGTCCCTCGCCCCGTCCCTCGAGCGGCGCGGCCTCGAGCGAGCGGGCCGCCCAGCGCTCGAGCCGGTCACCGCCGCACAGCCGCCAGCAGGGCCGACGCCAGGCACAGCAGCGACAGCGCCACCGCCACCCCCGCGCACGCCACCGTCAGCGG
>NZ_CDRNDK010000995.1:0-761 GCF_977012225.1 Planomonospora algeriensis
GCAGGTAGACCGCGCCGGCGGCGGCGATGGTCAGGGCGGCGGCCCACCATGATCGGGATCTGCGGGACATGGTCCGCCAACTTACCTGCCTTTGCCCGGTTCCGGTGATCATCGCGGGCGGGGCCGTCGGCGAGCTTGGCGGTGTTCACCTGCCGGAGCGCTCTGCCCCGGGCGTGGGAAGGACATCAAACCGACGCGTTCACGCAGAGCCGCGATCGGCTCACCCCCACGCGGGGTGAGGTGAATGACCAGCAGAGCGGTGAGCTCAAGCAGCCGTCCGGCTCCTTGGAAGAACGGGGTGCTTGCCTAGGCCGCGCCGTCCTACGATGCGGGCAAAATGGTGGATTCCCGACGGATGCCGGGGTGACCCCATCCCGACGCTCCAGGAGACCGATCATGAACATGTTCGCCCTGCAGATGGCCGCCATCGAGACCTTCATCTCCGCTCCGGCCGATGACGGGCCCGGCTCGCTTGCGGGTGCCACCGCAGCGGACGCCTCGGGGGACGCTGAACACATCAGCGCACCCTTTTCACGATGATCGAGGCGTGCGGGACGCCCTCCGGTCTCAGAGGTGATCGCGGTCGGCCGGTGCCGGGTTGATCCGGTCGCCGTCCCAGCCCAGCGCGTCATCGACATCCACGGCCAGGGCCTCCAATTGCGCATCGGCCACCAGTTGCGCGATGCATTCGCCGCTGCCGCCGATGTAGGTGCTCATCAGATCCACGTCCGTGGCCACGCACCAGGCGCGGTCCTCCGGCC
>NZ_CDRNDK010000996.1:0-761 GCF_977012225.1 Planomonospora algeriensis
TCGCCCGCCGTGCCGTCCCCGCCGCTGCCCGCCGGGCAGCCCGGGGCTCCACCCGCCGCGCCGTCCGTCGAGGGAGCGGGCGGTCCGGCGGCGGGCCAGGACGGCCACTCGGGGACCTTCACCCCCAGCGCCCGCAGCACGTCCTCGGCGGCCGAGGTCAGGTCGCCCGGTCCGCGACCGGAAGTCCGGCCGAGGAACGCGGTCACCACCGGGGTGGCGAGCCTGCCGGCCGCCTCCCGGACGGCGTCGGCCACCTGCCCGTCCGGCGGCTTGGAGACCAGCACGATCAGCTCGGTCGCGGGATCGGCGTCGAGCGCGTCCAGGGCACGGAGCGTGGACAGGCCGCCCACCTGCGCCGACAGGTCGCGCCCGCCGACGCCGAGCACGTGGCTCACCCCCACGCCCGCCAGATCCAGCAGGCACGCCACCTGCTGCGCGCCGGTCCCCGAGGCGGCCACGATCCCGACCGGGCCGGGCCGGAGCACGTTGGCGAACCCGAGGCCGGTCCCGCCGACCACGGCGGTGCCGCAGTCCGGTCCCATGACCAGCACGCCGCGCTCGGCGGCCCGCCGCTTGAGCAGCACCTCCCGTTCGACGGGGACGTTGTCGCTGAAGACCATCACCGAAAGCCCGGCCTCGACCGCGTCCATCGCCTCGGCGAACGCGTACGGCCCCGGGACGGAGACCAGCGCCAGCGTCGCGGCCCCGCCCGCCGCCCGGACGGCGGCGCGCACGGTGCGCGGCGGCTCCTCGGCCCCGGC
>NZ_CDRNDK010000997.1:0-747 GCF_977012225.1 Planomonospora algeriensis
CCGCGGCCGGGGTAGACCATGACCAGCAGATGCTGGGGGGTGAAGGCATCCCCCTCGGGCGCGCGGTAGTGCACCCGTACGCGGTAGTGGCCTTTGCCGGCGATGGCCAGGTTGGGCAGTTCGGGCGCGGCCATCGGGTCCCGCAGCGTCAAGTCCCCGCCGGGGCTGTGGTAGCCGACTTCGATCACCTTGTCCCAGCCCTTGACCTCCACCGGTGGGCGGCGCCGGTAGGCCTCGGCGGTGACGCACACTTCGTAGTCGGCGTGGAAGTCGATCCGCAAGTGGCCCGGTACGCTGCCCACCAGGTCGCCGTGGACGACGGGCTCCTCCTGCGCGGTGTCCGCGTGGTCCTCGTAGGACTCCATGCCGATCTCGGAGAACTCACGGAGGCGCGCCGCTCGGGCGGGCGTGATCCGGGGCCGGTGACGCAAGCGGTTGCAGATCGCCTGGCTGGCGGCCTCTTGGCGGAGGTATTCGGCCTCCTCAGCGACGATCTCGCGCTGTCGGTCGGCTGCGGCGGGTGGGCAGATGGGCGCGAGGAACGCTTTGTCCTCGGTCGAGTTCGGGTAGGCGGCGCACTGCTTGCGGCCGTAGGCCAGCAGGAGGTGATCGGGTAGGTGGGGGAAGGCGCGCGCTCGGCGGGCGGTGCAGAGGAAGGCCTGCTCATCCGTTGCCGCCCGGGTTCGGGACGGGTCGGTGGGCGGGCACTGGTCGGCGGTCGTGATGCGGCCTGAGCCGAAGTCGGTC
>NZ_CDRNDK010000998.1:0-739 GCF_977012225.1 Planomonospora algeriensis
GGCCCGCAGGGCGTCCACGGCGGCGGCCGGGTCGCCGGCGCCGTAGACGGCGTTGCCCGCGACGAAGACGTCGGCGCCCGCCTCCGCGCAGCGCTCGATGGTCTCGGCCGCGACCCCGCCGTCGACCTGGAGCCAGATCTGCCCGCCGTGCCGTTCGATGAGCGCGCGGGCCCGGCGGATCTTCGGCAGGACCACGTCGAGGAACTTCTGCCCGCCGAACCCGGGTTCGACGGTCATCAGCAGCAGCATGTCTATCTCGCCGAGCAGGTCCTCGTACGGCTCGACCGCGGTCGCCGGGTTCAGCGCGAACCCGGAGCGGGCCCCCGCGGCGCGGATCTGGCGCAGCGTGCGGACCGGCGCCCTGGCCGCCTCGGCGTGGATCGTCACGCTGCCCGCGCCGGCCTCGGCGTAGGCGGGGGCCCAGCGGTCCGGGTCCTCGATCATCAGGTGGCAGTCCAGCGGCAGGGACGTGGCCTTGAGCAGGGACTCGACGACCGGCAGGCCGAGCGTCAGGTTGGGCACGAAGTGGTTGTCCATCACGTCGACGTGCAGCCAGTCGGCGTTGGACACCGCCGCGGCCGCCTCGGCGAGGCGGGCGAAGTCGGCGGACAGGATGCTGGGCGAGATCTGTACGGCCATGGTGATCCCGAGTCTATGGGGCCGCCCCTCCGCCCCCTCCCACCGGCCGCCGCTTCGGCCTCTCGTCCGTCGGCGGCGCGCGCCTGACCCCGCCTCCCGA
>NZ_CDRNDK010000999.1:0-739 GCF_977012225.1 Planomonospora algeriensis
GGCGGGGCGGCGGGGCGGGGGCGGCGTGCTGCTGGGACCACTGACTCTCCATACGGGTCAGCGTCTCGAGCTCGCCGTAGTCCAGGAAGATCCCGCGACAACCGTCGCACTGGTCGATGTGGACACCATTGCGCTCGTACGTGCGCATGTTGCCACGACACTTCGGACACTGCATGTGGTCGATCTCCTTGCCTCGGCATCGGGTCGTCGTAACAACAACCTACTGCGTGTCAGCACTATGGCAGGCGCTCCGGAACCGGACAATCCTCTGGCAGGAGTCGACGAGCACCTGCTCCACCTCGTCGAGCTCCCGCTCCCCTCCCGCCCCTGCCGCCGCCACCGCCGGCGGCGCGAGCTGCACGGTCAACGCCTGCGCCGGGAGGTCCAGCCGCTCCCACGGGTCGCCCTCGGTCCCCACGGCGCACCCGCCCGCGGCCCGGTAGGCCGCCAGGAAGCGGTGCCACACCTCCGGCTCCAGCAGCCCGGCCGCGAACCAGGCCGCGGGCCGGGCCAGGTCCCAGGCCGGATCGCCGACCCCCAGGTCGTCGGCGTCGATCAGGATCCACTCGCCGCGGACGCGGACCATCTGGCCCAGGTGCCAGTCGCCGTGCGCCAGCGAGCACGGCCCGGCCGGACGCTCCCGGGCGGCCCGCCGGGCTCCGGGACCGGAAGGACGGGCGATCCGGGCAGCCCGGGCAGCCCGGGCAGCCCGGGCAGGGAGTCGAAGGCGCGCCGCACG
>NZ_CDRNDK010001000.1:0-735 GCF_977012225.1 Planomonospora algeriensis
GAGCCCTGCGTGGCGACCACGTGGTGCCACTGGCCGTCGTTGTAGGCGTTCGCCGTCGTGATGAGGTTGAACGCCCCGGTGTACGTGCCGAAGGTCAGCTTGCCGTCGTTGTGCATGTAGACGTGGCGGTCGTAGCTGCCGCTGGTGCCGTTGGGCGAGTTGCCGAATCCGATGATCTTCCCGCCGCCGGTCGTGGTCGTCTTGAACCACACCTCGGCGGAGTAGGTCGACGGGTTGGCGACGGCGCCGGTCGAGACGACCCGGCCGCCGGCCGTCGTGACCGCCTTGTCGTCCGTACCGGTGATCGCGCCGGCCTGCCCGTAGGTGACGCCGGTCGCGCTGTAGGCGCCGGGGGTGCCGGTCTGCCCGGAGTCGGCGGCGACGGTCCCGCCCGCCTCCCCGAGCCGCCAGTACAGGCTCGGCTCGTCGTCGTAGACGGCCCTGCCGTACCCGTCGGCCGGGCGCGGCGGGATCGGGCTGGTCCGCCCGCTCGCGGTGTAGTGCTCGTTCACCTTCGCCAGCGAGAGCGCCGACGGGTAGACCGCCACCTCGTCGATGTCACCGGCGAGGTAGGCGCTCGTCGGCTGCGACGGCCAGCCGTTGAGGTTGTCGCCGCCGATGCGCCAGTACCCGTCGTACGACTGGGCTCCGGTGACCGCGCCGTTCTGGCCGACCCGGCGGCCGTCGACGTAGAGCGCGATGCCGCCCGAGCCCTGCGTGGCGACCACGTGGTGC
>NZ_CDRNDK010001001.1:0-732 GCF_977012225.1 Planomonospora algeriensis
CGCGCTGCGCCGCCTGGCGGCCGCCGGCCGCGTGGTGAACGGCGAGTTCCGGCCCGGCGGCCGGGGCGAGGAGTGGTGCGACGCTGGTGTGCTGCGCATGCTGCGCCGCAGGTCGCTGGCACGGCTCCGCAAGGAGGTCGAGCCGGTCCCGCCGGAGGCGCTGGCCGCGTTCTCCCCCGCCTGGCACGGGATCACCGGCGCCGCGCGGCGGAGCAGGCCGCCGGTCGACGCGCTGGTGGACGCCGTCGAGCGGCTCCAGGGCGCGGCGGTGCCCGCCTCGGCGCTGGAGACGCTGGTCCTGCCCTCCCGGGTCCCCGGCTACGACCCGTCCCTGCTGGACGAGCTGACCTCCTCCGGCGAGGTGGTCTGGGCCGGGCAGGGCTCGCTGCCCGGCGGGGACGGCTGGGTCTCCCTCTACTTCGCCGACACCGCCCCGCTGCTGCTCCCCGCCCCGCTGGAGATCACCACGACCCCGCTGCACGAGGCGGTCCTGGAGGTCCTCGCCGGCGGGGGCGCGCTGTTCTTCCGCGAGCTGACGGGGCGGACCGGTGCCCTGGTCGGGGAGGTCCCCGACGACAGGGCGCTGGTGGCGGCGGTGTGGGACCTGGTATGGGCGGGGCGGATCACCGGCGACACCCTGGCCCCGCTGCGGGCGGTGCTCGGCACCGGGCGCCCGCGCACCGCCCGGCGGCCACCGCAGGCGGCGGGCGGTGCTGCCACCCGGACGCGGCC
>NZ_CDRNDK010001002.1:0-721 GCF_977012225.1 Planomonospora algeriensis
CGGGAGACGGGCCGGCGCCCGCGTCCCGTCGGCGGCGGGGACGCGGGCGGTCGCGCGCAGGTAGGCGCCGAACGCGTCGAGCACATGCGCGTTCGTGGTCGGGGAGAAGCCCTCCTCCCCCTGCCAGGTGCAGAAGTGCGTCTCCAGCTCGTACGGCCAGAGCCCGGCCGGCTCGCGCGGCTCGCCGAGCAGGGTCAGCGCGTACAGCGCGACGGAGGTGGTGTCCGCGTCCTCCGGCAGGCCCGGCCCCGCGGCGACGCCCTCCGGGCCCAGCCCTTCCCGCAGGCTCGCCGCCAGCTCCGCGGGGACGTCCACCGGCACGCCGGCCCGGCGCAGCCAGCTCAGCGTCCAGCCCCGCTCGAACACGGTGAGGGGGATCGCGCACGGCACCGGCCCGCCGGAACCGTCCGCGACCTCCTCCAGATAACGCCGCACCCCGGCCGCGGCCCGGAGCCGCCCGGGGTCGTCGCCGGAGAGCCGCGCCGCCTCCAGCCACGCCGCACCGGCCGCGGGCGAGGCCCCGACGGACGCCACGTCCGGCCTGACCGGTGTGGGGACGATCTCCGCTGCGGCCGCCGCGGGACCGCGACCTCCAGTGCGTGGATCAGCTTGCGCGGGACCCGCCCGCCCGCCTCCAGCCACGCCCGGACCGCGGAGAGCCTGGATCCGTCCAGGCCCGCGGGGAGACCGGGGCCCTCACCGCTCGGGTCCGCCCGGTCCG
>NZ_CDRNDK010001003.1:0-720 GCF_977012225.1 Planomonospora algeriensis
GCGGGCGGCGCCGGCGGTGGTGCTGTGCGTGTTCGTCGGCTGTGTTCTGGTGCGCAGCGGTGTCTCGGCCGGGCAGGTGCTGCGTTTCGCGGGGTATGTGACCGTGGCCGTGCTGGTGCCGGGGACGTTGCTGTGGCGGTTCCTGCACCGCGGAGCGGGCCTGCTGGTCGCGGATCTGGCGGCGGGTTTCGCCGTGGGTACGGCGTTGCAGATCCTGGTCTACGTTCCGGCGCGTGCGGCCGGGCATCCGGCGCTGACGCCGGTGTGGGCGGTGGCGGTGATCGCCGTGTTCGCGGTCGTGCCCGCGCTGCGGAGGTACTGGCGGGGGGCGGGGGCGCGGCGGGTGCCGCTGTGGTGGGCGTGGGTGATGACCGGGCTGCTGTGCTACGTGATGGCGTGGATCAGGTCCACGCATTTCATCAGCCATGGGCTGAGCTGGCCGGAGAACGCGGCTCCCTATGTCGACGTGCCGTTCCATCTGGCGTTGGCGGCGGAGTTGAAGCATCACATGCCGCCGACGATCCCGTACGTGTGGCGGGAGGGCCTGGACTACTACTGGTTCACGTACGCGGATCTGGCGGCGTTGAGCTGGGGGACGGGGCTGGAGCTTCACACGCTGCTTCTGCGTTTCACGCTGCTTCCGCAGGTCGCAGCCTTGCTGGTGCTGATCGCCGCGTTGGCCTGGCGGATCAGCGGCAGGGCGTGGACCGGCCCGGCGGC
>NZ_CDRNDK010001004.1:0-717 GCF_977012225.1 Planomonospora algeriensis
CCAGGACCACCGCGGCGGTCCCGGCCGCGATGGCGAGCAGCGGCAGCGGCGAGAGCGGCGGGAACGGCAGGCCGTCCAGGGTGAGCGCCGCGGCGAGCTGCCCGCCCGCCACGCCGAGGGCGATGCCCGCCAGCCCGAGCGCCCCGTGCTCGGTCACCAGCAGGGCGACGACCTGGCCCCGGGTGTAGCCGAGGGACTTGAGCGTGGCGATGTCGCGTGTCTGGGCGAGCACCCGGCCGCCCGTCACGTTGGCGACGGCCAGCGCGGCGGCGACCAGGCCGGCCACGCCGAAGAGCCCCAGCAGCAGGCCGAGCAGCCGGTTGTCCAGCTCCATGGAGGCGCGGACCTCGCGCCAGGTGGACATGCGGCGGATCTGCTCGTCGAGCAGCGTGACGGCGCCGTGCACGGCCGGCAGCGTGTCCTCGCCGTCGGCGAGCCGCAGCCCGGTGACCGACTCCCGGCGGCCGGGGGCGGGCTCGATCCGGGTGAGGGTCTCCGGCAGGGTCCAGGCCAGGCCGGGCGTCCACTCGGGGTAGAAGCCCTGGTCGGCGGTCTCGGCGAGCCCCACCACGACCAGGGGGTGGGAGGAGCCGCTGAGCGCGGTGACCGGGAAGGGGTCGCCGACCCGCAGGTCCAGCGCCTCGGCGAAGGAGCGCTCGACGACCGCCCCGCCGGCGTCGCCCGCGCGCAGCCACCGCCCCTCGCGGACCGAGCGGC
>NZ_CDRNDK010001005.1:0-714 GCF_977012225.1 Planomonospora algeriensis
GGTGTGGAAGCCGAGGACCTGGAAGTGGTAGGCCAGCCAGGAGCGGATGGAGTCGAAGACGAAGTAGTAGGGGCCCTGGGAGGTGGCCTGGGCCCAGTTGCGGCCCCAGCCGCCGGCGGAGGCGAACCAGCCGCTCCAGGAGGCCAGGTAGGTCAGGGCGGGGGCGGCGGCCAGGGCGGTCAGGGCGGTGGGCAGGTCGCGCATGAAGGCGCCGCTGTAGGGGCGGCGCAGGCCGACGGCGCGGCGGGCGCCGGCGTCCCACAGCAGGGTCAGGACGGCGAAGGCGGCCAGGAAGAAGACGCCGGACCATTTGACGGCGCAGGCGGCGCCGAGCATGGTGCCGGCGGCCAGGCGCCAGGGGCGCCAGCCGAGCCAGGGGCCCTGTTCGGTGAGGGGGGAGGTCTCGTACCAGGCGGCGAGGCGGGCGCGGGTGTGGTCGCGGTCGGTGACCAGGCAGGCGAAGCCGGCCAGGACGAAGAGCATGAGGAAGATGTCGAGCAGGGCGGTGCGGGACAGGACCAGGTGCAGGCCGTCGAGGGCGAGCAGGAGTCCGGCCAGGCAGCCGAGGAGGGTGGAGCGGGTCATGCGGCGGGCGGTGCGGGCCAGGATGAGGATGGAGACGACGCCGGCGGCGGCGGTGGCGAAGCGCCAGCCGAAGGGGGTCATGCCGAACAGGTGCTCGCCGGTGGCGATCAGCCACTTGCCCAGCGGCGG
>NZ_CDRNDK010001006.1:0-714 GCF_977012225.1 Planomonospora algeriensis
CCGTGCTGGTGGCGATCACGCTCCAGCCCGCGCTGCTCGGCTTCGCCGGCCGCCGGATCATGTCCCGCCGCCACCGCGCGGCCGCACCGCGGACCGGCGCCGGCGAGCGGACCCTCCCCCGCACCGGCGCGCGGGGCGGTGAGCGGCAGTCCCTCGGGTTCCGCTGGGGCTACTTCGTCACCCGCCACCGCCTGCCGTTCATCCTGGCCGGCGTGCTCGCCCTGGGCGCGCTGGCCGTGCCGACGGCGGACATGCGCCTGGCGCTGCCCGACGAAGGGACCGCCCCGGTCGGCTCCTCCCCGCGCGAGGCCTACGACCTCATCAGCGAGGGCTTCGGCCCCGGCTTCAACGGTCGGCTGGCCGCCGTCGTCACGGCCGGCTCCGCCGGGGCCACCGGCAAGGCCGCCGAGGAGGCCCAGAAGCTGATCCAGGCCGTCCCGGGTGTCGAGGCCGTAACCCCGCCGCAGCTCAACGCCTCCGGCACCACCGCGCTGCTGGCCGTGATCCCCGAGACCGGCCCGACCGACGAGGCCACCGAGACGATGGTCCACGAGATCCGCGAGAGGGTCGCCGGAGTCTCCGGTGCGGACGTCGCGTTGACCGGTGCCACCGCCGTCGGCATCGACGTCTCCGGCAAACTCGCGGACGCCCTGCCGGTGTACCTGCTGCTGGTCGTGGGCCTGTCGGTCCTGCTGCTGATGCTGGTCTTCCGCT
>NZ_CDRNDK010001007.1:0-714 GCF_977012225.1 Planomonospora algeriensis
TGCGGGCGCTGGCCGACCGGCCGGGGGTCGGCGCGGTCCAGGTCCTGCCGCCGGGGCCGGGACAGGACGGGCGCAATCTGTACGCGCTGGTCGGGCTCACCGGGGACGAGGCCGCACGGCAGCGGCGGCTGGCGGACCAGCGCTCCGCCCTGCGGGAGGCGGCGGGGCGGGCGTCCGGTGGCGCCGTCAGCGCGTCCCTGGTCGGGGTGACGCCGCTGTTCGCGGAGGTCAAGGAGGTCGATCTGGCCGACCTGCGGACCGCCGAGGCGATGGCCGTCCCGCTGGCGCTGCTGGTGCTCACCGTCGGGCTCGGGTCGCTGGGGACGGCGCTGGTGCCGCTGGTCGTCGCCGGGGCGGCCGTCGCGGTCACCGCCGGCGTGCTCACCGCTGCGAGCCTCGGGCCGGGAGCCGGACCGGGGGCGGGGGCGGTGCTGGACACGCTGACGCTGACGGTCGCCTGCTCGGTGGCGCTGGGGCTGGGCATGGACTACGCGCTGCTGATCACGCTGCGTTACCGGCAGGCCCGCGACCGGGGTCTGGACCGGTTCACGGCGGCCGGGACGGCGACGGCCACGGCGGGGACGACGGTGTGCTGGTGCGCGGTGGCGGTGCTCCTCAGCGCGTGCGCCCTGCTCGCCGTACGGATCGGCCTGGTCCGCTCGCTGGCCTGCCCGCCGGGGTGGCGGCGGTGGTGGCGGCGGCGCGGCGCTGCGC
>NZ_CDRNDK010001008.1:0-710 GCF_977012225.1 Planomonospora algeriensis
ACCCGGGAGGCCAGCAGCGCGCGCAGCTCGCCGACGCCCGCCCCGGTCCGCGCCGAGACGCCGAGCACCGGCACCCCGGCCAACCCGTCGGCCTCCAGCAGCCGCCGCAGGTCCGCCAGGCACCGCTCGGTCGCGGCCGGGGAGAGCCGGTCGATCTGGTTGAGGACGACCACCGTGACGTCCCGGTGCCGGGCCAGCGGCGCCAGGTACAGGTCGTGCACGGCCGCGTCGGCGTACTTCTGCGGGTCGAGCACCCACACCAGCAGGTCGACCAGCCCGGCGAGCCGGTCCACCTCCAGGCGGTGCGCCCGCTCGATCGAGTCGTGGTCGGGCAGGTCGAGCAGGACCAGCCCGCTCAGGCCTGCGTCGCCCGCATCGGTCCCCGCGCCATTCCGCACGCCGGCCCCCGCACCGGTCTCCGCACCGTTCCCGGTGCCGCCCGCCGTACGGTGCTCCGCAGTGCCGTCCACCCCGTGGCGGTCGGGGATCTCCAGCCAGTCGAGCAGCGGCCCGGACCCGGCGCCGTCCCACAGCGCCGCCTGCGCGGTGGACGTGGTGGGCCTCCTCACGCCGACCCTGGCCAGCGAGGTGCCCGACAGCAGGTTGAACAGGGACGACTTGCCGCTGCCGGTCGCCCCGGCCAGCGCGACCGCGGTGTGGTCCACCGACAGGTTCCGCCGCGCGCCCGCCCGGTCGACCACCGCGCGCGT
>NZ_CDRNDK010001009.1:0-708 GCF_977012225.1 Planomonospora algeriensis
CCGTGCTGGTGGCGATCACGCTCCAGCCCGCGCTGCTCGGCTTCGCCGGCCGCCGCGTCCTGCCCCGCAGGCAGCGCGCCGCCGCGCCGGAGGACGGCGCCGGCGAGAAGGGCGCCGCCGAGAAGAAGAAGAAGGAGCGGCAGCCCCTCAGCTTCCGCTGGGGCTACTTCGTCACCCACCACCGCCTGCCGTTCATCCTGGCCGGGGTGCTCGCCCTGGGCGCGCTGGCCATCCCCGCGGCGGACATGCGCCTGGCGCTGCCCGACGCGGGCACCGCCCCGGTCGGCTCCTCCCCGCGCGAGGCCTACGACCTCACCAGCGAGGGCTTCGGCCCCGGCTTCAACGGCCGGCTGGTCGCCGTGATCACGGCCGACTCCGCGCCGGCCGCGCAGCAGGCCGTCGCGCAGGCCCAGCAGCTCATCCAGAGCACGCCCGGAGTGCTCGCCGCCGCCCCGCAGGGGTTCAACGCCTCCGGCACCACCGCGCTGCTGTCCGTGATCCCCAAGACCGGCCCGACCGACGAGGCCACCGAGACGATGGTCCACGAGATCCGCGAGCGGGTCGCCGACGTCTCCGGCGCGGAGATCGCCCTGACCGGCGTCACCGCCGTCGGCATCGACATCTCCGAGAAGCTCTCCGACGCCCTGCCGGTCTACCTGCTGCTGGTCGTGGGCCTGTCGGTCCTGCTGCTGATGCTGGTCTTCCGCT
>NZ_CDRNDK010001010.1:0-707 GCF_977012225.1 Planomonospora algeriensis
TGGCGTAGGCGGTACGGCGGTGCTCCAGGGCGGCGTTGTAGAGCTGCCGGTGGTCCTCCAGACACGCCGCGAGCGCGGCGGCCTGCTTGGCGGTGGGGCGCAGCAGGAACTTCAGCGATCTGCGCACCCCCACCTCCCCTCACCTTCGGTAACGACAGCACCACGATATCGGCTGGCGCCAGTAAAACCGGGAAGGACATTCATGATGCGCGGACCTGACAGGTCGGGGCACGCTCGGGCCTGGGCGGCCCTCCCGCTCCCGATTCCCCCGTCGTCTGAAGGCGACGGTCCCCTCGGGAGGATCTGATGGCGCTCGCCGCCGGGCTCGTCTGCATGATCGCCTGGGGCTACCGGATGTGGTGGCAGCGCCGCCCGACCCGGGGCTTCGCCGCCCCGTACGCGCGCGGCACCTGGCGAGCGGTGCCCCCGGCGGTGCTCCTGCCGGTCGCGGCGGCGGCGATCGCGGTGGGCGCGTTCGTCCCGCTGCTCGGGATCTCCCTGCTCGCCTTCCTGGTGGTCGACGCCGTGCTCGGCCGCCGCCCCGCCGGTCCCGACCACGGACGACGCCACCCGGCGACCACGGACCGGAACGGATCAACCACCTGACGCTTCCCGGGCCCGGCCGCCACCGGCCCGCTCGGTCCGGCGGCGGTCCAGCGCTGCCGGGCGCCATCCCGCACGCCGGTCGGGGGCGGGCCGCAGGAGTC
>NZ_CDRNDK010001011.1:0-707 GCF_977012225.1 Planomonospora algeriensis
CGGGCCCCGGCGCGACCGGCGGACGGGCACGCCGTGCCGCTGCTGGCCAACATCGGCGGGCCGCAGGACCTGGCGGGCGCGCTGGAGCACGGCGCGGAGGGCGTGGGGCTCTACCGGACCGAGTTCCTCTTCCTCGGCCGGGCCCAGGAGCCCTCCGCCGAGGAGCAGGAGGCGGCCTACCTGGAGGCGCTGGAGGCGTTCCCCGGCGGGCAGGTGGTCGTGCGCACGCTCGACGCGGGGGCGGACAAGCCGCTGGCGTTCCTGCCGCCGCCGGGCGAGGAGCCGAACCCGGCGCTGGGGGAGCGCGGGATCCGGCTCTTCCGGCTCCACCCCGAGGTGATGGAGACCCAGCTGGCCGCCCTGGCGCGGGCGGCCTCCCGGAGCGCCGCCACGCTCCGGGTGATGGCCCCGATGGTGGCGACCGCGCAGGAGGCGGCCCTGTTCGCGGCCGCGTGCCGGGAGGCGGGCCTGCCGTCGGCGGGCGTCATGATCGAGGTGCCCTCGGCCGCCCTGCGCTCCGCCGACCTGGCCGCCGAGGCGGATTTCTTCTCGATCGGCACCAACGACCTGGCGCAGTACGCCTTCGCCGCCGACCGTCAGGTGGGCGCGCTGGCCGCGCTGCACGACGCCTGGCAGCCCGCCCTGCTCGACCTGGTCGCCTCGGCCGCGGCCGGGGGCCGCCGGGGCGGGGACCGGGCCGTGCGGGG
>NZ_CDRNDK010001012.1:0-704 GCF_977012225.1 Planomonospora algeriensis
CCACTCGAAAGAGCCGCGGGCACCTCAACCCCGCTTAACTTCGAAGAGCCGTCATTCAACGGTATCGCTATGACGGCTCCGGAAATCTCCATTCTGTTTACGCTTCCGAGGACGAAGTGCCGGCGGATTATATTTACAATGACGGCGGATACCTTACTCGCCTTACCGCATCCGCAGGGAGATGGACCTTCACCTACGACGATGGCGGGCAACTGGTCGAGCAGCACAAGGAACAGCAGTACAGCAGCATGGGAACTTCCACCACTAAGTGTCCCGCCCCCTACGCCGCCGACTACATGCTTTACGCCAAATGCAAGACGGACGTCGACACGGCCCAAGGCAGCAAAGTAGTGATGCGGAAGCCCTCCCCGAGGGCAACCCTTACCGGTGGTTCGGTGATGGGCATCACCAACGATGGCTGCAGTGCACCTATCGCCGGTGATTATCCGGAATCCTGGCTCAACTTCAGGCCTGCCTGTGACGCGCACGACTACGGTTACGGTCTGGTCCGCAATAAGGGAATTAACGGATGGACGCACGGGCTTCCGCGCAATAAGCGGACGCACGTAGATGCCGTTTTCCATACGATTCTAAAGGAAAGGATTTGCGCGGGACAGAAAGGAATACACTACGCAGGACGGGCCACGATGCAGGGCTGACGGAGTTCTCGGATGTTGAGACGAGCGGGTGAGCCGGTGCAGGTC
>NZ_CDRNDK010001013.1:0-703 GCF_977012225.1 Planomonospora algeriensis
TCCTGCGAGCTTCTGGCATCCGGGATGTTCACGACGCGATGGCCCCTCGCTCTCGACCGAGCCGTACGACATACCGGACCATAAACCGGGTGAAAAGTGGATCTTCCTTCTGTGAGAGTGCGGGGTATGGGAAGAAGCAAGGGCGTCAGGGAACTGGAGCGGGCGTTACGGGTGGGCAAGCCGGTCGGGGTTCGGCGCATGATCCGTGGCACCGCACGGCTGGATGCCTACGTCGTAGGTGTGGGCAGGAAATGGGCGCTGCTGCACACTGTCTGCGATCAGATCCGCCTCGACGGGTACTCGGCTGTCCGGATCCGCGACGTGGAGCATGCGACGGACTCGGGCTGGCCGGGAGCCGACTTCGTCCACCGGGCGCTGTCGTTACGCGGTGACGTACCCGCTCCGCTGCCGGATATCGATCTCGACTCCACCGCCCGGCTGATCGAGACCATGGCAGAGGCGTTCCCTCTGCTGGGTCTGACGTTCGAGGAGATCGACCCCGATGCCCTCTTCATCGGCCGCGCACGCGGGATCACTTCGAAGAAGAGGGTCCGCCTCCAGCAGATCAGCTCCCGAGCCGCTTGGGACGGCTTCTGCACCATGCACAAGATCGGCGACATCACCCGGCTCGATGCCGGTGACGGTTACGCGGAAGCACTGCGTCTGGTGGGAGGAGATCCACGCGACTCGTGAAGAACCGCAC
>NZ_CDRNDK010001014.1:0-703 GCF_977012225.1 Planomonospora algeriensis
GACCCGATCGAGGCGCAGGCGCTGATCGCGACCTATGGCCGGGAGCGGTCTGAGGACCGCCCGCTGTGGCTGGGTTCCATCAAGTCGAACATCGGCCACGCACAGGCCGCCGCCGGAACGGCCGGTGTGATCAAGATGGTGATGGCGCTGCGCAACGGCGTGATGCCGCGGACCCTGCACGTCGACGAGCCGACCGAGCACGTGGACTGGTCGGCGGGTGCGGTGGAGCTGCTGACCGAGGCCCGTCCGTGGGAGTCGGAGAACGGCCCGCGCCGGGCCGGTGTCTCCTCCTTCGGGATCAGCGGCACGAACGCGCATGTCGTCCTGGAGGAGCCTCCGGCCGAACCGGACGAGGAGCCGGGCGAGGCCCTGCCCGCCGTCCCATGGCTGCTCTCCGGGAAGTCGGCGGCAGCCCTGCGGGCGCAGGCGCAGCAGCTCGAGTCCTGGGTACTGGCTCGGCCCGAACTGGACATGGCGGATGTCGGCTGGTCGCTGGCGACCGGTAGGGCGCTGCTGGAGCAGCGCGCGGCGGTGGTCGGCACGGACCGCGCCGGTCTGCTGGAGGCGCTGTCGGCGCTGGCCGAGGGTGAGCCGAACGCGTCGGTGATCGAGTCCGGACCGGTGCGCGGACGAGCCAAGGTGGCGCTGCTGTTCTCCGGTCAGGGCAGTCAGCGGGCGGGGATGGGGCGGGAGCTGGCCGAGG
>NZ_CDRNDK010001015.1:0-699 GCF_977012225.1 Planomonospora algeriensis
GGACGCGCGCCCGGCGTGGGACGCCCGCCCCCGGCCGGCGGGCAGGCCGCCGCTCGGCTATCTGATCACGCGGCGGATCATCTTCGGGGGCACGATCGTTCTCTGCGCCGCGGTGTTCCTCGCGCTGGTCGTGGCGGCGTGGCGGCAGTGGGGTCCGGCCGGCCTGCCGTACTGACGGCTCCGGCGCCGCGGCGCCATCGAGATGTCACCGGCCGGATCGCGTGGTGCCGAGCATGCCGGCCGGGTGGGCGGAGAGGGGTGGGGTGAGAGGAGTGCGAGTGATGTCAAATCATCGTTTGCTGCCCTTGTATACATATGGGGCTTGTCCAGTGGCCGGCGGAAGCTGGGGGCGTAGGCTGGCTGGGAGAAGCGGCCCACGGTTTGAGGTGTCGACCGTATCCGGTCCCGGAGGCCGGCCGCGCGGCGTCCCCCAGGTGATCTCCGACGGTTACCGATCATGGGCCGCGAAGGGGGAAACCATGATGATCGCAAAGATTCGGCGTGCCGCAGTGGTCGCGGGCGCCGTCGCGGCCCTCGGGCTCACCGGGCAGGGCGGTGTCCTGGCCGACAGCGGCGATGACGGCCACCCGTACCCCTACGGGGGCTCCGGCTACTCGCAGGGCGGCTACGGGAACTACGGCGGTCACGGATACGGCGGTTACGGCAAGCACAAGAACAACTACGGCGGTTACGGCAACT
>NZ_CDRNDK010001016.1:0-696 GCF_977012225.1 Planomonospora algeriensis
TGACCTGCACCGGCTCACCCGCTCGTCTCAACATCCGAGAACTCCGTCAGCCCTGTTGCCAGGGCGAGACTCCATCACTCGAATGATCAGGGATTGGGAAGCAGGCCGGCACAAGCCCAAAGATCCCTACCGACTGCTGTACTGCCGCGTGTTCGGCACAGGCGAGGCCGAGTTGTTCCATGACGATGCAGCGAGCCCTACACGGCGTGATCCATCAGCAGACATCGATCTCAGCAGAGAAGCACCGAACGAGCAGCGGCAATCTCGGGGTCTGCCATTGCCAACGCCTGCCGTCATGAGTTACATGAGTGATGAGAAGCTTGACCCGCTCATACTCGCGTGGACTGTGGGAAGGCTGGACCAGAGGATGGACCGGCGTGCTCTACTGCAACTTGCTGCGACCGTCACTGCGAGCGCAGTTCTCGACCCAACGGAACGTCTCTTGCGGGCACTCTCCGGGGACCACCGACCCGACAGTGCAACTGTCAGTCATCTCGAATCCCGGACGAAGGGATTTCACCGACTGGAGGAGCACTTTCCCGGGCACATTCTGTATCCAGCGCTGATGACCCACCTAGGTGAAGTTAGCGCACTCCTCGAAAGCAGTCCTGCCGATGACCTACGGGAGCGCCTTGCCGTTACCCTCTGTGCCAAGCTCAAGTGAGACAAACAGGGACTAAGTGCCTTAACTGACAT
>NZ_CDRNDK010001017.1:0-690 GCF_977012225.1 Planomonospora algeriensis
CGTCAATCCCCAGATTCGCGGACTATCCCGCTACATCAACTGCGGAACCCCGGCCAGTCGTTGGTCCTCTTTGTCAGTGAATCTTGCTCGTGGGGCTGGCTCTGCCACTACGGTTTGCTCGGGTACTGATCGCTTCGGGCGGGGTGGTGGCCTGTGGGTGGTGCTGCGGCCGAGCTGTGTGAGGGCCTTAAGTGGCCGGTTGAGCTGCACTTCGTCGATGCGGCGGGGACCGAGCGCTGGGTGCCGGCCTCGTCGTGCGCGTGGGTGCGGTTCGAGGATGTCCGGCCGGTGCGCTCGTTTCGCTGGTCGCCGGGCCTCGGGCACTACCCGGGCTGGTGGTGGGCGGCGACGACCGGACGCCACGTCGGCTATGAGTCGTGGCTGGAACGCGATCACGTGCAGGCTTTGGACTTTGACCAGGAAATCGTGG
This sequence comes from Planomonospora algeriensis, assembly GCF_977012225.1. Classification (NCBI taxonomy): domain Bacteria; kingdom Bacillati; phylum Actinomycetota; class Actinomycetes; order Streptosporangiales; family Streptosporangiaceae; genus Planomonospora; species Planomonospora algeriensis. The sequence continues at coordinate 431 of NZ_CDRNDK010001017.1, forward strand.
GGATCGCCTCCCAGCCGTTCTGGCTGCGCTGGGAGGGTGAGCGGGGTCGGCGACGGCACGCGCCGGACTATTTCGCCCGCCGGGCGGACGGGAGCGGCGTCGTCGTTGACGTCCGCGCCGATGACCGGATCGAGGATAAGGACGTCGAGGCGTTCGCAGTGACCGCACAGCTGTGTGACCTGGCGGGTTGGGAGTTCCGGCGGCTCGGAAGGTGTCAAGTCAAATGCGACAGGGAGTCGGCTGATCTGATCGCTAGGCTG
>NZ_CDRNDK010001018.1:0-690 GCF_977012225.1 Planomonospora algeriensis
CTGACCCACCGAGCCGTGCGGGCCGCGCTCTCCTGAGCCCCGCCCCCGCCGGCCGCGCGGTCCCTCGTCGCGGCCGGCGGGACGCCCGCTCTGGCGGAGTCCCCGTCCGTAGTCGTACTGTCACAGGTATTGCAGGTGCCGCGGGCACTGCCCGCCCGGCTGACCTCCAACGGGAGCGGATCGATGGCGATGCGGTTCGAGCACGAGTTCACGGTTCCGGTGCCGGTCGAGCAGGCGTGGGCGGTGCTGCTCGACGTCGAGAGGGTCGCCCCCTGCCTGCCGGGGGCCGTGCTCGACGCCGTGGAGGGCGACTCCTTCACCGGCCGGCTGAAGGTGAAGGTCGGCCCGATCACCGTCACCTACCGGGGTTCGGCCGCCTTCGAGGACGTCGACAAGGACGCGCACACCGCCGTCCTCAAGGCCTCCGGCAAGGAGGCCCGGGGTTCCGGCACGGCCTCCGCCACGGTCACCGCCCGGCTCCGCCCGGAGGACGGCGGGACCCGGGTCACGGTCGAGACGTCCTTCAACGTGACCGGCCGCCCCGCCCAGTTCGGCCGGGGCGTGATGGCCGAGGTCGGCGCCCGGCTGATCGACAGGTTCGCCGCCGCCCTCTCCGACCTGCTGTCGGAGGGCTCCGCCGCCGAACCGGCCGCGCGTCCCGCGGAGCCCGGTGCCGCGGAGCCCGGTGCC
>NZ_CDRNDK010001019.1:0-687 GCF_977012225.1 Planomonospora algeriensis
GGGCGGCGACCGTCCGCTCCCGGCCGCTCCGACCGGGCCTCCGACATCGGCCGTCCGATTCCCGGTGGGCCGCCGTCCCTGGCGCGGGCCGGCTGCGGCCAGGTGAGCTCGCCGCCCGCCACACCACCTCTCGGCCGCCGGACCCGCCCGGGCCCACCGGTCGGCGGTCGCCGTACGAGGCCGCGGGGGTGAACGGATGACGCGGCAGGAGCAGGCCGAGCTCGCTGAGTTGCTGCGCCGCCCCTGGCCCGGCTGGACGATCTGGCGCGCGGGCCGTACCTGGTACGCCACCGGGTGCGCGGTGCCGGGCTGTCGGAGCAGACGGACGCTGCACGCCCCGGGCTTGATCCGGCTGTGCGAGCAGTTGCACGAGGAGAAGGCCCGGACGCGGGAGGGGACGGCATGACCGCTGTCACCGCCCTCCGGAAGCCGTACGTCACACCGTACGCCGAGGAGAACCGTGACCTGCCGCTCACCTTCGAGTGGGCGGCCGAAGCCGGGGGGCTCAGGCTGGCCTACCACGACCCGGTCGAGCAGGACCGGATGTTCGGTGTGCTCTGGGTCCGGTGCGGCATCGCGCCGGGGCGGAGGGTCCTGTGGCGCAGGATTCACCCGCCTATCTAACCTCGGGTTTTCGTGCGCCCAGCAGAACGGGAGGTGAAGCCGTGACCTAGCGGCTGATCATGC
>NZ_CDRNDK010001020.1:0-686 GCF_977012225.1 Planomonospora algeriensis
AGCGGCGCGGCCGTCTCCGGCGGCACGGTGGTCGCCTCGCGCAGCGCGACCGGCGACTTGCGGCCGCTCAGGGTGAGCGTCACCGGCGCCGTCCGGTACGGCCCGGCCACCCGCACCACGCCGGGCAGGCCCCGCAGGGCCACCAGGTCCGGGGCCTCGCCGGTGTGGATCCACACGTGCGCGCCGCGCGTCCGCTCGAACAGCCCGCGCCAGGGGTTGGTGCCGTCCTCCAGCAGGGTCGCCGCGGCGACCAGCGCGGCGACGATCCCGGCCACCGAAAGGACGGTGAGCAGCGCCTGGCCGCGGCGTGCCCGCAGGTCGGCGCGGATCCAGCGGGCCGACGCCCGCACGGTGTCCACGGCGGCTAACCCCGCAGCTCCACCACGTCGCCGACGCCGCCCCGGGGGCGGCGACGGGACACCGGGAGGGCGCCGTCGTCGACGATCTGGCCGTCGAGGAGGGAGACCACCCGGTCGGCGAGGCCCGCCACCCGGGCGTCGTGGGTGACCAGGACGATCGTCTGGCCGTCGCGGTGCACCTGGCCGAGCAGCTTCAGCACGTCGCGGGTGTTGCGGCTGTCCAGGTTGCCGGTGGGCTCGTCGGCCAGCAGCAGCCGGGGGCGGTTGGCCAGCGCGCGGGCCAGCGCCACGCGCTGCTGCTCGCCGCCCGCGAGCTGGGCGGGGGGC
>NZ_CDRNDK010001021.1:0-682 GCF_977012225.1 Planomonospora algeriensis
GCGGACGGCGGGGTCAGCTCCGCCCCGCTCACCGCGACCAGCCGCGGCACCGGCGAGCTCATCGCGCACGCCGTACGGCGCGCGCCCGCCGGATCGTCCTCGGCCTGGGCGGCAGCGCCTGCACCGACGGCGGCACCGGGATGATGGCGGCGCTCGGCGTGCGTTTCCTGGACGCGAACGGCCGGGAGCTGCCGCCCGGCGGAGCCGCCCTGCGGGATCTGGCGCGGATCGACACCTCCGGGCTCATGCCGCTGGACGGCGTGGAGGTCGTGGTGGCCTGCGACGTGGACAACCCGCTGCTCGGCCCGTACGGCGCCGCCGCCGTCTACGCGCCGCAGAAGGGCGCCACCGGTGAGGAGGTGAGGCTGCTGGAGGCCGCGCTGGCCCGCCTGGCCGCCGTCGCCGCGCACACCCACGGTCTGACCGGCGCGATCGAGCACGACGGCGTCGTCCGCCCGATGGGGGTCGCCGCCCAGCCGGGGGCCGGGGGCGGCCGGAGGCGTGGGCTTCGCCGCCGTCGCCTTCCTGCGGGCCGACATCCGCCCCGGCATCGAGTACCTGCTCGACCTGCTCGGCTTCCGGCGGCGGCTTGACGGGGCCCGCCTGGTGGTCACCGGGGAGGGGTCGCTGGACGAGCAGACCCTGCGCGGCAAGGCCCCGGCCGGGTCGCCGCCGCCGCGGG
>NZ_CDRNDK010001022.1:0-677 GCF_977012225.1 Planomonospora algeriensis
GGTGTGGGTTCGTTGGATGAGACGTGGTTGACGCAGCCGGCGTTGTTCGCGTTCGAGGTGGCGTTGTTCCGGTTGCTGGAGTGGCTGGGGGTTCGGCCGGATGTGCTGGTGGGGCATTCGGTGGGGGAGATCGCGGCGGCGCATGTGGCGGGGGTGCTGTCGCTTGAGGATGCGGGCGCGTTGGTGGCGGCGCGGGCGCGGTTGATGCAGGGGTTGCCGGCGGGTGGGGCGATGCTGGCGGTGGGGGCGTCGGAGGAGCGGGTGCGCTCGGTGCTGGCGGGCCGGGCCGGGGTCGGGATCGCGGCGGTGAACGGGCCGGCATCGGTGGTGGTGTCGGGGTCGCGGGTGGTGCTGGAGGAGGTCGCCGCGGAGCTGGCGGGGCCGGCGGGGCCGTCGGGGTCGGCGGGGTCGGTGCGGACGCGGTGGTTGCGGGTGTCGCATGCGTTCCATTCGCCGTTGATGGAGCCGATGCTGGCGGAGTTCGGCCGGGTGGCGGAGGGGTTGGTGTTCGCTGAGCCGGGGCTGGCGGTGGTCTCGACGGTGACGGGTCGGCTGGTGGAGGCCGGTCAGCTGAGTGATCCGGGTTATTGGGTGGAGCAGGTGCGGGCGTCGGTGCGGTTCGCCGATGCGGTGGGGGCGGTGCGTTCGGCGGGGGCCGGGGTGCTGGTGGAGGTGGG
>NZ_CDRNDK010001023.1:0-676 GCF_977012225.1 Planomonospora algeriensis
TGGGTGCGCCGTGAGGCGCTGTTGAGTCGAGTGGAGGTGAGAGACCTTCACCGCTGACCCCGTCGCAGCGGGGCGGTGGAGCTGAGGGCAGCCTGAGCCGGGTGATGCCGGGGAGGGCGGGAGCAGCCCTGACAACGCCGGGACGGGCCAGAACTGCCAGATGGTCCGGGTCCGGCAAGCGAGACGGAAAAAGGAGTACGCGAGGAACCGGCGTGAGACATCCCCTTGATCAGGCGCCAGCTCGAACCTGGTGGATATGGGCTGGATGCGGCGCGCACTCACCGCCTAAGACGGTGGGGAACTCCCGCGGCGGTGGGCATGAGCCGCCAGGAAGGCTGCGAGGAAGGTCTGCGGCGTACTCGCAGCGATGCCGCAGGGGCATAGTCGGGCTCCTCCTCCGTCGAGCGACTCACAGTGAACACGGGAACCGTTCCGGATCTTGCCCTGCCCTGCGTCACCAGCGCAGATGGCGCGGCTGGGCGCATCGACCGCCGATCGGTCCGGGGCGGGACGGAGCCGCCGTAGTACTCCGAGCCGGGGAGAGCCCGCGCACATGGGGAAGGGCGGCAGCGGTTTCGAGAAGTGATTGGAGGCTGCAATGCCGAAAGACGCGTCCCCGAACGGGGACGGACAGACGCCTGGCCGGAGCAGATCCCCGTTGAGGCGGGGCCGCGAC
>NZ_CDRNDK010001024.1:0-670 GCF_977012225.1 Planomonospora algeriensis
CTCGTCTCCCGCGACGGCCGGGCCGCCCGGCGGCGCGTCGCCCTCGGCGTCGGCGGCACCGCGGTGCTGCTCGCCGCCCTGGACGCCTACGTGGTGGTCACCGTCCTCGTCGACATCGCCGAGGACGTCGGCGTCCCCCTCAACCACCTGGAGCGGGCCACCCCGATCGTCACCGGCTTCCTGCTCGGCTACGTCGCGGCCATGCCGCTTTTAGGCCAGCTCTCCGACCGGTACGGCAGGCGCCCGCTGATCCAGCTGTGCCTGGCGGGCTTCGCGATCGGCTCGGTCGTCACCGCGCTCGGCGACACGGTGCCCTGGCTGGTCGCCGGGCGCACGCTCCAGGGTGTCGCGGGCGGCGCCCTGCTGCCCATCACCATGGCGCTGGTCGGCGACCTGTGGGACGAGCGGGGCCGCCCGCTGGCGCTCGGCGCGGTCGGCGCCGCCCAGGAGCTCGGCAGCGTCCTCGGCCCCCTGTACGGCGCGGGCCTGGCCGCCCTGGTCCCGGTCTCCCTGCATCTCGGCGCCGTCCCGCTCGGCGGCTGGCGCTCGATCTTCTGGCTGAACCTCCCCCTGGTCGCCGTCGCCGCGATCGCCGTGCAGCGCTCGGTACCGCCGCCCCGGCGGGCGGGCCGGCGGAGAGCTCAAGCGCACCTCCCGCGCGGCCCCGGCG
>NZ_CDRNDK010001025.1:0-668 GCF_977012225.1 Planomonospora algeriensis
CGCAGAAGGCCTCGGCCTTCAGGCCGGGGATGAATGCGGTCCCCGTCAGGGGATGGCCCGCCGCCAGGCGGGACATCCCGGAGCGTGAAACGCGGACCTGCATGCGTCAGGCCGGGCGGCGCTGCTGCTCGATGTAGGCCTTGACGACGGTCAGTGGAGCTCCGCCGCAGGAGGCAGCGAAGTAGCTGGGCGACCAGAAGTGGCCATGCATGATGGCGCGGTCGATCCGGCCGGTGAACTCCTTGCGCAGGTAATGCGAGGAGACGCCCTTCAGCGAGTTGACCAGTTTGCTGATGGCGACCTTGGGCGGGTAATGGACCAGTAGGTGGACGTGATCGTCTTCGCCGTTGAACTCACGTAGCTCGGCCTCGAAGCCGTCACATACCTCGATCATGATCTCTTCGCAGCGGCGCAGCATCACGTCATCGAAGACGTTCCTGCGATATTTGGTCACGAAGACCAGATGGACATGCAGCGCGGAAACCACATGTCTACCACGTCGGTATTCGGCCTCCTGAGTCATAGACCGGATGTTAGTGTGTTCGAGTCCGCGAGTGGCAGACGGGGCAAGAGAGGTGTTTCGCGTGCTGACCGGACGCAAGTACCGGCTGGAGCCCTCTGTGCCAAGCTCAAGTGAGACAAACAGGGACTAAGTGCCTTAACTGACA
>NZ_CDRNDK010001026.1:0-668 GCF_977012225.1 Planomonospora algeriensis
GCTGACGCTCGCCGAGGTCGACGGCCGCCGAACCCGCGGAGCTGGCAGCCTGGCTCACCGACCCGGCGGCCGCGCCCCACGGAGGCGAATCCGTGCTCGACCTCCTCGGCCGGGTGTCCGGCTGGCTCTCCGCGGCGGCGCCGGGCAGGACCGTCGCCGTCACCCACCCCGCCATCGTCCGCGCCGCGGTCGTCCACGTGCTGGACGCCCCGACCCGGTCGTTCTGGCGCGTCGACGCCGCGCCGCTGGCCCGCGTCACCCTCACCGGGCGCGCCGGCCGCTGGCGGCTCGGCCACCCCGCATGACCGCCCCTCTCGGCCGGCCCGTACGACCCACCCCAAGGAGATGCCGACGGTGCGTGACTCGCACTACCCCTTCACCGCGATCGTGGGACTTGAGGACCTCAAGCTCGCCCTGATCCTCAACGCCGTCTCCCCGCGCGTCGGCGGCGTGCTGGTCCGGGGGGAGAAGGGCACCGCCAAGTCCACGATCGTGCGGGCGCTGGCCGCGCTGCTGCCGCCCGTCGAGGTCGTGCGCGGCTGCCGCTTCTCCTGCGATCCCGCGGCCCCCGACCCCCGCTGCCCCGACGGGCCCCACGGGCCCCACGAGCCGTCCGGGCCGGAGCCGGCGATGGCGGCCGTCCGCCGTGACCATCACGGGCCGCCCGG
>NZ_CDRNDK010001027.1:0-667 GCF_977012225.1 Planomonospora algeriensis
CCTGCTCGGCGACGGCGCCTGGTGGCTGCCCCGCTGGCTGGACCGCGTACTGCCCGACGTCGACATCGAGGGCGAGCGGCTCCGCGCCCACCTCGACCGGGGGGCGGTGAAGGTCCCCGCAGGCGTCTGACCCCGGGCGGGTCCGGCATGGCGGAGCCGGGAGGACTCCCGGCTCTCCTGCCGTCACGCTCGATCACCGTCTCCGCCGGGGCGGGCGTGCTCCGCGAACCGGATGTGGATTCCCAGCGGCGGGTAACGGCAGACGCCGGACACGGGCGGGATGTCACCATGCGTCTTCCGGCGGGGAGAGGCGGACCCGGGACGATCCGCGCGGCGGTACCCGGCCCGTCACTTCAGTTCGGCCAGGACCTGGACGGCACACCGGGCGGCGGCCCGGTGACGGCCGTGTGGTTGGGTGGCGGATGTGATCGTCGGGGAGATGCTGGGGCTGGCCGGGGTGGGGGTGCTGGCCGGTGTGGTCAGCACGGTGGTGAGCCTGGCGTCCGTGATCTCCTATCCGGCGCTGCTGGCGTTCGGCCTGTCCCCGCTGAGTGCGAACGTCACCAACACCGTGGCCCTCGTCTTCACCGGCCTGGGGGCGGCGGCCGGGTCGCGGCCCGAGCTCGCGGGCCAGGGCGGACGGGTGCTGCGCCTGGGGTGGGTCACC
>NZ_CDRNDK010001028.1:0-661 GCF_977012225.1 Planomonospora algeriensis
GCGACGTCTTCCGCCGTGTCCTCGCCCCCCGTCCCTACCGCCGTCCTCGCCGCCGTCCCCGCCGCCGTCCGGGGCGGCGTTCCGGGCGGCGCGGAGGCGGACGGCCAGCCGGACCTGCTCGGCTTCGGCGGCTTCCCTCCGGACCCGGGTCTCGGTCAGCCGGCCGGAGACCTCCTCCGCCCGCGTCCGCACGTCCTCCAGTTCGGCCGTGATCCGGTCCACCTCGGCGGCCAGCCGCGGTTCGCCCGCGGCGGCCCCGGTCAGGGCGGCGTGCTCCCGCTCCGCCGCGGCGAGCGACTCCTCGGCCTGCCCTGCGGTGACGCCTCCGGCGGCGGCGATGGTCTCGTCCAGCCGGGAGGCGAGGTCGGCGACCGCGTTCTCGGCGTCCTGCCGCCGCTTCAGCGCCGCCTCGTAGGCGCTCTCGGCCGCTCTCTCGTCGTCCGGGGTGGGCGCCGCGTCGGCGGGGGCGGCCGGCGCGGGGTGGTCGGGCGAACCGCAGACCGCGCAGGGGTCCCCGGGGACGAGCCGGGCGGCGAGCTCGGCCGCCATGCCGTCGATCCGGGCCTGGCGGATCTCCTGGAGCCGGTCGCGGGACGCCTGGGCGAGGTCGACGGCCTCGCTCCGGACCCGGCGGGCTCCCCAGCCGGACTCTCCAGGCCGT
>NZ_CDRNDK010001029.1:0-659 GCF_977012225.1 Planomonospora algeriensis
CCTGGCCGAGCTGCTCGCCCTGCCGGCCACCGCCGGAGCGTCGCTGGGCTGGTGGAAGGCGCACCGCCCGGCGCTGCTCGCCCTGGCCCGGCGCGAGCCCGCGGTCCGCGGGACGCTGCTGAACATGATGCCCGGCAACCGCGACGACGACATGCCGGCGTTCTGGCTGAAACTGCTGGAGGACTCGGGGGCCACCGCGGGCCTGGTCGGCGGGGACGCGCCCGAGGAGGAGCGCCCCGCCGACGGCACGGCCGGCTGGCTCGGCCGCTTCCTGGGGATCTGGCACCCGCGCAGGTGGAGCGGGCCGCAGCTGCCGGGCCTGTACCCGCTGGTGGAGCGGGCGGCCGGACGGCTGCGCGCCGAGCTCGCCGGCACGGGCCGGACCGTGGCGGTCAACGCCGACGTCGACCTGGTCGACCTGCTGCTCGCCCTGGAGGTGCCGGTCGCCGACCCCGGCGAGGACGGCCCCGGCCTGCTGCTGGAGGCGTGGGATGCGAAGGAGGAGCGGCGCGACCTGCTCGCCCTGGCCGCCGACGCCCGGTTCCGGCCCGTCTTCCACCGCTCCGCCGACCGGTTCGACGGCGGCACCGCGGCGCTGCGGGCCGTACGCCGCCTGGCCGCCTCCCCCGGCGGGCGGCCGTTGCTGGCGGAGTGGGTGC
>NZ_CDRNDK010001030.1:0-652 GCF_977012225.1 Planomonospora algeriensis
GAGGCCCGCCAGCCCGGCTCCCAGCAGCAGCGCCGCACCGCCCGCGGCGAGGGGCCAGTCACCGGCCCTGGCCTTCGGCGCGAGGCCGCCGCCGCCCGTCTGCGGGGCGCCTGCCGGGATCCTGCGCCGCTCGTCGGCGCTCGGGTCCCAGTCGGCGGGCAGGGAGGCCGGGACCCTGGACACCGTCTCGCCCGGTGCGGCGGTCCAGCTCTGGCCGGACGTGCCCGAGCCGCCCCCGCCGGGAGCGGTCGGCCAGGAGCCGGTGGAGGGCGCCACCGGTTTCCCCGGCCATCCCTTGTCCGCGCCCTTGCCCGTGCCTTTATCCGTGCCCTTGTCCGTGCCCTTGTCCGTGCCCCTGCCCGTGCCTTCGTCCGTGGAGCCCTTGCCCGTGGACGGCTTCCCGCCGGCGTCTTCTCCGGCCGGGACACGCCCGAGGCGTCCTTCACCCCGCCCCGGGTCCCGTCGCCGCCGGAGGCGTCCTCGGACCGGCCGCCGTCCCCACCGGAGGCGTACGCCTCCGACGAGGTGGAGCCCGAGCCCAGCGCTCCCGCCCACACGTCGTCCTGGCGGCTCGACACCCCCCCCGCCGGAACCGGGCGTCTCCAGACCGCCGCCCCCCCGGGGTCCGTCCTCCGGCCTGCCCCACCGCCTG
>NZ_CDRNDK010001031.1:0-647 GCF_977012225.1 Planomonospora algeriensis
CCCCCATCCCCAGCCACTGCGACCCCTGACCCGGGAACACGAACACCGTCTTGCCGCCCGAGGCCGCCACCCCGGTCACCACCCCGGCACCCACCCCACCCGAGGCCAGCACCGCCGTACCCGCCAGCAGCTCACCCCGATCCGCACCCACCACCACCGCACGGTGATCGAACGCCGACCTGGAGACGACCAGCGAATGCGCCACGTCCACCGGGCCGGCCTCGGATCCGGCGACCGACTGCGCCAGCCGCCCGGCCTGGTCGCGCAGCGCCTGGGCGTTCCGCCCGGACAGCACCCACGGAACCATGGGCAACTCGGGCAGCTCGGCGGGCGTCCCGGCCTCGGCCGCCTCCTCGGCGGGGGCCTCCTCCAGCACCACGTGCGCGTTCGTGCCGCTGATCCCGAACGACGAGACGGCGGCGCGGCGCTCGCGACCGCTGTCCGGCCAGGCGACGGCCTCGGTCAGCAGCCTGACCGCTCCGGCAGACCAGTCCACGTGGGGGCTGGGCTCGTCCACGTGCAGGGTTTGCGGCAGCATGCCGTTGCGCAGCGCCATCACCATCTTGATGACCCCGGCCACACCGGCGGCCGACTGGGTGTGGCCGATGTTCGACTTCACCGAGCCCAGCCAGAGCGGGCGGTCCTCG
>NZ_CDRNDK010001032.1:0-646 GCF_977012225.1 Planomonospora algeriensis
ACCGCGACCGTCCACGCCTGCGCCGTCTCGTCCCAGAGCCAGCGGGGCCGGCCCCGGTGGACCTCGTCGATGCCCAGCACCGCCACCGGTTCCGGCTCGGCCGGCAGCACGCGCAGCGCGTGCGCGGTGAACGCCGCCGCCACCACCGGCCACGACAGGCCGTGATCACGGGCGGACTGCACGATCGTGCGCCCACCGTCGGACACCGCCGCCCCGGCCGCACCGCGCAGCCGCGCCGTCAGCCGGGAGCGGGCCGCAACCTGCGGCACCTGCTCGGTGAACGTGCCCCGGGCACACGCGGCATGGTCGCAGTACCAGCGGCGCTTGCGCCAGCGCAGCTCACAGACGCGTCCGGCGACCGGCAGGTCCCGGGGGCGGGTGGTGACCCACTCTTTCATCCGATGCGCCCGCATCCCGCATTCCGGGCAGGCGCGGGCGTCCTCATCGTCGGTGGCCAGGTGCACGATCGGTCCCTGGCCTGCGCTTTCATCTCGGGGGAGGACCTCGGTGACGGCCAGGCCCTCCAGGCCCAGCAGCCGGGTCGTATCGTTGACCATGCTCGCGGCTCTTCTGTTGTCGTTCTTGCCTAGACAACAGGAATGATCAAGGAGAGCCGCGGGCTCCCTCAAGAGGCGATCTCAGCCCC
>NZ_CDRNDK010001033.1:0-646 GCF_977012225.1 Planomonospora algeriensis
TCCGGCTGGGCGGCTGGCTCCCCTTCCCCGGCGGCCGGCGGCGAGCGCGGCGGCGCCGCGCCACCGGTACGGCCGGTCGGCGCCGACGGCGTGCAGCGGATCGACGTGTGGGCGACGGACCGCGGCTACCGGCCCGGGATCGTGACCGCCCGCGCGGGGGTGCCCACCGAGATCTCCTTCCGCCTCGCCGGGACACCGGGCTGCACCCGGTCGCTCACCGTCGACGGCCGCGACGTGGCACTGCCCGCCGTGGTACGGCTCGCCCCGCGCCGACCGGGGTCGCTGCGCTACGTCTGCTCGATGGGGATGTACGTCGGCTTCATCACCTTCCACTGAGAAATCCCCGAGCAGAAGAGGTGATTACGCTCCGCTGTCGATCCGTCGCATGCGAACCTGTGGCTTGGCTGCGAGGAGGTTGGACATGGGGTGGTGGCCGGACGACCCGGAGACGACCACGGCGGCGCTGGTGCCCGCTCCCCGGGGCACCGGGCACGACGCTCCGGACGGCGCGGGTGGGGCGGACGGCGTGTGTGGAACGGGTGAGACGCGCGGCGCGGAGGAGGCGGACAGCGCGGACGGCGCGGTCGATGAGGCGGTTCTGCTGCGGGCCGCCGAGGAGGGCGACGCGCGCGCGCGCACCTGCTCG
>NZ_CDRNDK010001034.1:0-646 GCF_977012225.1 Planomonospora algeriensis
CCCGCCGCAGGATCGCCGCGATCTGGGGGCCCGTCCGCCCGGTGGTCCTGCTGCCGGAGACCGACGCGCAGGCCGCGGTGCTCGCGGGCGCCTCGGGGGTCGCGGCCACGCGCGGGCTGGCCGCGCTGGCCACCGCGGACCGGGTGGTCGTCGTGCCGGGCGGTTACGCGCGGCTCAGCGAGACCGGCAGGGACGTGGTCCTCACCCACGAGCTGGTCCACGTGGCCACCGGCGCGACCGGGGAGGCCGGGTGCCGATGTGGCTGTCGGAGGGGTTCGCCGACTACGTCGGCTACGCGGGCACGGGGCTGGACGTCCGCCGGGTCGCCGCGGAGCTGGCCCGGGAGGTGCGGGCCGGCGTGCTGCCGGCGGCGCTGCCGGGACCGGCGGACTTCGCCCCCGGCGGGGCGCGGCTCCCGCAGGCCTACGAGGAGGCCTGGCTCGCCTGCCGCTACGTCGCCGCACGTTTCGGCGAGGGGGCCCTCGTGAGGCTCTACGGTAGCGATGTCGAGACCACGCTCGGCCTGACCGCGGCGGAGTTCACCGCGGGCTGGCGCGACCACCTCCGGAGGAACTCGCATGACGTCGAGCACCGCGCGGGCGCCCGGCGCCCGTCCCGGGAGCCCGCGGGCGGCGGGCTGGGCGCT
>NZ_CDRNDK010001035.1:0-643 GCF_977012225.1 Planomonospora algeriensis
GGTCCGGGCCCGCTGGACGCGGGACTTCATCCCGGGCACCGACAGGCCGAGCCGGTCGGCCCGGCCCCAGGCAGGCGTGCGGGGTTACCGGCAGCCGCAGCTGCTGGGCGCCTCGGCGGCCGGAGCGGCGTCGGCCGGGGTGCCGCAGCAGGCGCCCTTGTCCTCGGGGGCGCAGCAGGTCTGCAACGCAGACGTTGAGCAGCAGGCCTCGGCGGCGGCGTCGGCCGGGGCGGCGTTGGCGGTGGTGTCGGCATTGGTCATGACTGATCATCCTCTCCGAAAACAACAACTCACCCAGGTAGACGGTGAAGGGCGGAGATGGATGCACCGACTGGACCTCCAAAATTAGACCACCACCTAATTTGACACCTCTCTAACCAGAGTGGCAGGCTGAGCGCCACTTAGACAATCTTCGAAACACGAGGTGTGAGATGCGCTCCCTGCTGCGCCGCCGCCCGGCCCCCGCGACCATCTCCTTCGACGAGGCCACCGGCACCGTCTGTGACCGCGCCTGCCGGGCCGAGGCGGTCCTGGAGCGCGCCCGCGCCGCCGCCTGGCTCGCCCGCTGAACCCCGGCCGCCCGAACCTCGACCACCCGAACCCAGGAGGAACGATCATGAGCAGTGGATGCTGCGGCCCGGCC
>NZ_CDRNDK010001036.1:0-641 GCF_977012225.1 Planomonospora algeriensis
CTCGGCGGGCGGCTGCGGCTCGCGGCCGCCCTGCTCCCGGCGGCCGTCGGCGGTTTCCAGGCCATGCTGGTCTCCGCCCTGGCCGTCCTCGCCACCGCCGTGGCGCTGCCCTGCGGGGCAGGATCCCCGGGCTCCCCGGGCCATACAGACTCCCCGGGTGCTTCGGGTCACACCCACACAGATTCCCCGGGCTCGGGCCGTACGGGCTCCTCGGGCTCGGGCCACGCGGTCTCTCCGGGCTCGGGCCGTACGGCCGGCGCGGCGGCGCGGGCCCGCAGGGCGGGGGGAGGCGGCGCTCGTCCTGGGCGTGCTGAGCCTGCCGTGGCTGGTGCCCGCACTGCTCAGCGGCGCCACGACCGACCCCGCCGGGGTGGACGCGTTCGCGGCCCGCGCGGACGGCCCGTTCGGAGTGGTCGGCAGCCTGCTCGGACTGGGCGGGATCTGGAACGCGCACGCGGCGGTTCCCGGCCAGGAGTCCTGGTGGTCGGCGGGCGTGCGGCTGCTGCTGGCCGGGGTCGCCGTCTGGGGCTTCGTACGGCTCCGCGGCGACGGGCCGCCGGGCGCTGCCGCCGGAGCGTCCGCCTCCGAGTCGCCGGGTCGCGGGACCGGAGCGTCCGCCTTCGGGGCCGCCGAGGCGCGGG
>NZ_CDRNDK010001037.1:0-640 GCF_977012225.1 Planomonospora algeriensis
TGCGCCGGCGGCCACGGGCTGGAGATCCGCGGCCACGCCGTCGTCGTCGACGGCGAGCTCAAGCCGCTGCCGCCCGCCCCGATGGCGGTGCTCAAGCGCCTGGCCGACAAGCCCGGCCACGTGGTGGCCCGCTCGGAGCTGCGGACCGTCCTGCCCGGAGGCCCGTCCCGCGACTCGGCCGAGCACGCCGTGGAGATGGCGATCACCCGCCTGCGGCGGGCCCTCGGACCGGCGGGCATCGTCGAGACGGTCGTCAAGCGCGGCTACCGCCTGGCGTGCGAACGCGGCGAGGTCGTGTGACGACGCTCGTCCTGGCCGCGCACGGGACGCGCAGCGCCGCGGGGGAGGAGACGCTCACGGCCCTGCGCGACCTGGTACGGCGGGCCCGCCCCGGGCGGCGGGTGGAACTCGCTTCCTGGAGATCAGCTCCCCGCTGCTGGCCGACGTGCTGCCCGGCTGCCCGGCCCCGTGGTGGTGGTCCCCCTGCTGCTGGCCGGCGGCTACCACGTGCACATCGACCTGCCGGCGGTGGTCGCCGCCGCGCGGCCGGACGCGACGGTGGCCGCCCCGCTCGGGCCGCACCCGCTGCTGACCGCGGTGCTGGCCAGGAGACTGGCCGCCGCGGGCCTGCGGCACACCG
>NZ_CDRNDK010001038.1:0-639 GCF_977012225.1 Planomonospora algeriensis
CGGTGGCGTCCGCCCGGCCCGCGCCGGGGAGGTCCCTGGGCCACCAGGAGGTCCGGCCGGGCCGGCCTGCCGGCGGGCGGCGCCCGACCCGCCGCACGGGCTCGAAGTCGTCCCGCCGCTCCGGCTCCCGCCCCTCGGGTTCCTCCCATCCGGGCTCCTGCCGTTCCGGCTCCCGCCCTTCGGGCTCCTCCCGCGGTACGGCGGGCGGCTCGGACGCCGGTTCAGGGGTCCATCCGAGGAGGGCCTCGGACGCGGGCTCGGACACCGGTTCAGGGGTCCATCCGAGGGGAGCCTCGGCCGCGGGCTCGGACACCGGTCCCACCCACGGTCCGGACTCCGGGGCGGGCTCCGTTCCCGGCACCGTTCCGGCCTGCGGCCGGTCTCCCGGGTCGCCCTGGGATTCGCCCTGAGGTCTCCGGATGGGACGGGGAGGGCCGGACGCCACCAGCAGATCCGGCCGGTCCGCCGATCTCCGGGACGGGCGGGGAGGGCCGGACGCCACCAGCAGGTCCGGGCGATCCGCCGGTCTCCGGGACGGGCGGGACTCCGCTCGCGGTTCCGGCTCGGGAGCAGCGGAGGCGGAGGGCGAGGCGTACGGCTGGGCGTAGGGGCGGCGGCGGCCGGTGCCGGGGGCGGCCC
>NZ_CDRNDK010001039.1:0-636 GCF_977012225.1 Planomonospora algeriensis
CCCGCCTGCCCGCCCCGCCGCGCCGTGACCGCGGCTGCGGCTGCGGCTGCGGCTGCGGCGAGGACGTGGAAGGCCGCCCGGCCCGCGACCCAGAGCTCCGCGGCCTCGCCCGGGTCGAGGTCCGGGACCTCGCCCCGGGCGAACGTCCGGGCGATCTCCTCGTCGTACGGCTGCGCGCGGGCGTCGAGGTAGCCCGGCGACTTCTCGGTCAGGCGGGCCGAGCCGTCGCCCATGGCCAGCATCGCCAGCCGCCCGGTCCCGCCCGCCAGGCGCGTGCCCAGGGCCGCGCACTCCTGGCGGGAGGCGTCGAAGGGCACCGCGTGGAACGCGGAGGCGGACAGGCCGGCCGCCTCCAGCAGCCGGCGGCCGATCGCCAGGGAGAGCGGCAGGACCGGCTCGCCCGCGCCGGTCCGGACGTCCACGCCCCAGGGGGCGAGGCTCCCGGCCGCGTCGGGCCCGTAGGTCCCGGCCTCGTCGGCCCCGCCGACCACCACGACGGCGTCGGGCCGCGCGTCCCGCAGGCCGTTCACGGCGGCCGCGCAGGCCGCCCGGAGCCCGTCGAGCTCATCGGCGGCGGTCCCGGCCAGCTCGGGGACCAGCAGCGGGGGGTGCGGGCAGACGGCGGCGGAGACGAGC
>NZ_CDRNDK010001040.1:0-628 GCF_977012225.1 Planomonospora algeriensis
GCGCGGCGCAGCGGCGCGCGCTGCTGCTGGACGAGCAGGCCGCGGAGCTGTCGCGCGCGCTGGAGGAGCAGAGCGCGCTGCAGGAGCTGATCAGCCACCGGGCGATGCACGACCCGCTGACCGGGCTGGCCAACCGGGCGCTGTTCAACGACCGCCTGGAGCAGGCCACCGCGCGGCGCTCGCCGTCGGCCCGGCACGCCCTGCTCCTGCTGGACCTGGACGGGTTCAAGCACGTCAACGACGGTTACGGCCATCCGGTCGGTGACCAGCTGCTCATCCAGGCCGCCCGCCGCCTGCGGGAGACCCTGCGCGAGGCCGACACGCTCGCCCGGCTGGGCGGCGACGAGTTCGCCGTGCTGCTGGAGGACGTCACCGCCACCGAGGCCGGGGAGGTCGCCGGACGTGTCGTCGACGTCGTCGCGGAGGCCTACACGGTGGGCGAATACGCCCTGCACGTGACCACCAGCGTCGGCCTGTACATGATCGCCGAGTCCGCCGACGCGCAGGACGCGCTGCGCGACGCCGACCTGGCGCTGTACGCGGCCAAGGCGGCCGGCAAGAACCAGATCAGCGTGTTCCACCAGGGCCTGCGGGTGGAGCGGCTCGACCAGGCCCGCATCGCCGAGGG
>NZ_CDRNDK010001041.1:0-628 GCF_977012225.1 Planomonospora algeriensis
GCCTCGGCGGCCCCGGGGCGGACCGTCCGAGGTGCGGGTCCCGCCGCACGCGGCCGTGCAGTGCGTGGAGGGCCCCCGGCACACGCGGGGCACCCCGCCGAACGTGGTGGAGACCGACGCCCGGACCTGGCTGGAGCTGGCCACCGGCCGGCTGTCCTGGGCCGACGCGATGGCGGCGGGCCGTGTCTCGGCGAGCGGAGCCCGGGCCGATCTCACGGAGTACCTTCCGGTCACCTGAACGCGCCCGCCGCGCGGACGCTCCGGCCGGGTACGGGGCGACCGCTCAGGGCACGTCGATCCGCACGCCGAACCGCTCCTCCAGGCAGCGTTCCTGGAGTTCCCGGGGCAGGTCCATGCAGGCGCCCGCCCTGCTGAAGAACCAGGCGACGAGCGCCGCGGCGACGATCAGTGTCAGGACGCTCAGGCCGACGCCCACCCAGGCACGGCCCCGGTTGGAGTCCTTGGCGATCGCGATGAAGCCGACGATCAGGCCGGCGACCGCCGTCAGCGTTCCCAGCCCGCAGGCGAACAGCAGGAAGACGCTGACGATGCCGAGCACGAGCGCGGCGGTGCCGACGCCCCCGCCCCGCCCGGCCGCGGGACGGCCGCCGGGGGGAGGCGCCGGGTA
>NZ_CDRNDK010001042.1:0-627 GCF_977012225.1 Planomonospora algeriensis
CCCCGAGCCCTCCGCGGGCCGGGCGGCGGAGGCGCTCCGGCGGGCGGAGCGGACCCTGGAGGAGCTCCAGGAGT
Organism: Planomonospora algeriensis; assembly: GCF_977012225.1. NCBI lineage: Bacteria > Bacillati > Actinomycetota > Actinomycetes > Streptosporangiales > Streptosporangiaceae > Planomonospora > Planomonospora algeriensis. The sequence goes on from NZ_CDRNDK010001042.1 coordinate 75, forward strand.
CCGCCGGGGCCGTGCCCGGCCTCGAAGCCGAGGCGGAGCGGCTGGCCGCCGAGCTGGAAGAGCTGCGGGAGAGGTCGCGGGAGCTGGCGGTGGAGCTGTCGGTCCGCCGGACGAACCTGGAGCAGGCCACCGCGGACATCGGCCTGCTGACCGCCCGGCTGGACGAGGCCAGGGGGGAGGACCCGACGCTGGCCGCCCGGCTGGAGCGGCTGGCCGACGAGGCCGGGCTGCTCCGGGAGGCCGCGGAGGCCACCCGGCGGGAGCGGAACGCCGAGGACGAACTGGAGACGGCCGGGCGCGGGCCGCGGGCGGAGCCGCCGAGGAGGCTTCGCCGGGATCGAGGACGCCCGCGCGGCGGTCCGCCCCGCGGCCGGAGCAGGAGGAGAAGGCCGACCGGCTCCGCGCGCTCGACCGGGAGCGCGCCGCCGTCGACGCCCAGCTCGCCGACCCGGAGCTGATCGCCGCGGCGGCGGAGCCCGAGCCCGACCTGGCCGGACTGAGGTCCGCCCGGGACGCGCCGACGCCGCGCACGCCGCCCTGCTGTCCGCCGCGG
>NZ_CDRNDK010001043.1:0-620 GCF_977012225.1 Planomonospora algeriensis
AGACGTCGCGGTGGGCGATCGACAGGGCGGTGAAGACGGCGCCGTGCAGGACCGCGTTGCCCTCCACGGTGCTCGCGCGGACCAGCGTGGGCGCGGGGGAGAGCGCGGCGAGGCGCCCGCCCACCCGCTCGGCCAGGTCCTCCCCGCCGGAGCGCCCCGTCCGGCCGCCGAGGACGACGAGACCGGGGTCCAGGACGGCGACCGCGGCCAGGACGCCTCGGTGATCCTGGCCGCCAGGGCGTCCGGAGGCCGAGGACGCGGGCGGCCGCGGCGCCGCCAGCTCGCAGAACGGCGTGCCGGACAGCTTGATCCAGCCGATCTCCCCGGCGCCGCCCGACGCGCCGCGCCGCAGCCGCCCGCCGAGGATGACCGCGGCGCCCACCCCGTCGTCCAGCCAGAGCAGGACGAAGTCCTCGCGGCCGCGGGCGGACCCGGCGCGGTGCTCGGCGACGGCGGCGAGGTTGACCTCGTTCTCCAGGGTCACCGGGGCGCCCAGGCTCTCGCCGAGGACGCGCGGCAGGTCGGGCCGCCACCCGGGCACGCCGTTGTCGGCCAGCAGGCTCCCGGTGGCCGGGTGGAACAGGCCGGGGGCGCCGAGCACGACCGCGTGCACGGCCCGG
>NZ_CDRNDK010001044.1:0-617 GCF_977012225.1 Planomonospora algeriensis
GGGCGGCGGGTGCGGTGGGTGAACATCAGCGGGTCCTTCCTGGGTGGGGTCAGCGCGTGGCCGCGCCGGCGAGCAGAGCGTCCAGCGCGTCGGTCTCAGCGCTGGAATCAGCGCCCGGGTCGGCGCTGAAGCCGATGGGGTCAGCGCTCGAGGGAGCGCTGGAGTCAGCGGTGTCAGCGCTGGAGTCGGCGCCCGGGTCGGCGTCCGTCTCGGCGCTGAGCGCGCGGTCGGCGCTGATCTCAGCGGGCGCCTCTCGGCGCTGAGCCGGGATCGGCGAGCGCTCGTCAGCGCTCACCTCGGCGGCCTCAGCGTCCGCCTCGGTGGCCTCAGCGCTTGCCTCAGCGGCGCCAGGTCGCACCGCGGCGACCGCTGACTCGCTGAGCTCGGCGAGCCATTCAGCGCGCCAGGCGCGGGCGGTGGACTCGCCGGCGCCGGTGTGGCGGGTAAGGTCAGCGGTCTCCGGCAGGGGGCCGCCGGCGGCGATCGCAGCGTCCCACAGGGCGCGGCCGCGGGCCTTCTTGCTGCTTCTGCCTGCGGAGTCGTCACCGGCCGGGCCGCTCTTGGGCGCCTGCTTGCGGGGGCGCTTGGGCGCCGGGTCCGAGGGGGCGGGCGCGGAG
>NZ_CDRNDK010001045.1:0-616 GCF_977012225.1 Planomonospora algeriensis
GCGACGGACCGTTCGGCGCCGTCAGCCCGTTGCTCGCCCCGTCCTGGTTGACCGCGCTGCCGCGGACGACCGCCAGGACCTGGTGGCCATTACGCTGCGCGTCCGACAGCCGCTCGACGAGCAGCATGCCCACGCCCTCGCTCCAGCCCGCGCCGTCGGCGTCCGCCGAGAACGCCTTGCAGCGGCCGTCGACGGACAGTGCACGTTGCCGGCAGAACTCGATGAACGTGCCGGGTGTCGCCATCACCGTGACGCCGCCGGCCAGCGCCAGGTCGCACTCGCCGTTGCGCAGCGCCTGTACGGCCAGGTGCAGGGCCACCAGCGACGACGAGCACGCCGTGTCCACCGTGACCGCGGGCCCTTCGAGGCCGAACGTGTACGACACCCGGCCCGAGGCGACGCTGCCGGAGTTGCCGGTGCCGATCAGGCCCTCCAGCTCCTCCGGGACGGAGGTGAGCTGGGAGGCGTAGTCGTGGTACATCACGCCGGCGAACACGCCCGTACGGCTGCCGCGCAGGTGGCCCAGCCGGATCCCGGCCCGCTCGATCGCCTCCCACGAGGTCTCCAGCAGCAGCCGCTGCTGCGGATCCATCGCCAGCGCCTCACGCGGACTGAT
>NZ_CDRNDK010001046.1:0-613 GCF_977012225.1 Planomonospora algeriensis
GGGTGCACCGGTCGGGGCGGTCGCCGGCGGGGTGGCGGGCGGCTGGGACGTGCCCTCCGGGGTCCCGCGCAGCCGGGCGACCATCGCCTCCGCCTGCTCCCTGGTGAAGGAGCCGGCGATCTGCATGCTGTCCTCGGTGATCACCTCTCGGACCCGGGGCGCCGCCAGGACCCTCCCTCCGACGACGATGGCGATCTGCTGGTCGACCGCCTCCTCGGTCAGGCTGTTGATCCGGTCGTGGAACGCGGGTGCGAAGGTGATCCGGACCGCGTAGGAGCCGTCGCTCCCCCGGACCGCGTCGATCCCCCGGACGGCGGTCACGTCGACCCCCGCGGCGACCTCGTAGCAGATCTGCCCGGCCTCGTCGGGGACGCCCTCGGGAGTCGTGCACGGTCCCGGCTGGTCGGCGGTGACCGGGGCGAAGTGGATGGGCGCCGGCAGCCGCTGGGGCGGCGGGGCGCCCAGCGGCACGCCGGGGTTGCGGGTCATGAGCACCGCGATGGTGGCGAGCACGCCGGTGGTCAGCACCACGAGGACCAGCGCGACGACGAGGACGGCGGTGGTGGCCCGGCTGGCCCTCGGCGCGCCCGGCGCTCCGGGAGGCCGCCCCGGG
>NZ_CDRNDK010001047.1:0-611 GCF_977012225.1 Planomonospora algeriensis
GCCGAGGACGCCAGCCAGGCCAGGCCGGCCGCCGGTCTGCCCGCCGCGAAGCCGTCGTCGATCGCCCGCGCGAGGGCCAGGCCGATGACGAGCGCGGCGCGCTCTCCAGCACCGACCACAGGCCGAGCCGGACCAGGACGCGCGGATCCCGGCGGAGCGCCCGCAGAACCGGCCGCTTCACGGCGTGCCCGCCCGCTCCGCGGCGCCCGTCCGGCGCGGGCGGGGCCCGGGTTCGTCCGGCCCGGTCCGCCGCACCTCGAAGACGGCCCGGTAACCGGGATCGTCCCAGAGCACCCGGTGCCGGTCGTAGCCGCGGACCCGCCCGCCCTCCAGCCAGATCACCCGGTCGGCCGCCGCCGCGGTCGCGACCCGGTGGGTCACGATCAGACGGGTACGGCCCGCCAGCTCGCCGGCGAGCGTCTCGCTCACCCGGCGCTCGGTCAGGGTGTCGAGGCTGGAGGTGGCGTCGTCCAGGACGAGCAGGCGCCGGCCGTGCGCGAAGGCGCGGGCCAGGCCGAGCCGCTGCCGTTCCCCGCCGGACATCGGCGCGTCGGCGAGCGGGGTGCCGTACCCCGAGGGGAGCCTCCTGACGAAGGCGTCGGCGCACGCGG
>NZ_CDRNDK010001048.1:0-607 GCF_977012225.1 Planomonospora algeriensis
CCGGGCCGGGGCGGCTCCACTGCGACCGGGTGGCGGGGAGGATCGCGGCCGAGGCGGCCGTGCGGCGCCTGACCGAGGTGGACGAGGACCGCGCCCGGCTGGAGGCGGCGGTCAAGGCCGACGACGGCCTCTTCACCACCTGCTTCGTGAGCTCCTGGTCGCCGCACCTGGTCCGGCTGGCCGCCGAGCTGCGGCTGACGCCGAACGCGGTCACCGGGTTCTCCGTCGGCCTGGCCGCGCTCTCGGCGGTCTGGTTCTCGGCGGGGACGCGCGAGGGGCGGATCGCCGGTGCGGTCCTGCTCTACCTGTCGTTCGTGCTCGACTGCGTGGACGGCCAGCTGGCCCGCTACACCCGCGCGTTCTCCCCGCTCGGCGCGTGGCTGGACGCCACCTTCGACCGGGTCAAGGAGTACGCCGTCTACGCGGGCCTCGCCGCCGGGTACGCCGCGGGCGCGATGGAGAGCGCGATGGCGGGCACGGTGGGCACGGCGGCCGCCGACGGGGCCGCCCGGACCGCCGCGGCGCGCGACATCTGGGCGCTGGCCGTGGCCGCGCTGATCCTGCAGGTGCTCCGGCACATGGTCGACTCCGCCTACGCGGGCGTCCG
>NZ_CDRNDK010001049.1:0-606 GCF_977012225.1 Planomonospora algeriensis
CGAAAGCCGGTGGTAGATCTCAGAACCGATCCGCAGCATGCGCACCGGCCCGTCTTCCGTCGTTATCACGCCGATCTCGAGGTCATCGGCGATGTTCGCGACGCCCTGGATACGGATCACGGTGTCGCCGTTGTGGCCGTCCAGCACAGTGGTGTGCGCTGTCCGGGCGGTGCGGGGCTCCCACCGGCCGGCCAGGAAATCCGCAGGCGGGTCGACCGGTGAGCGGTCTGCGGTCAGCAGTCGGCGAAGTCGCACCATGCGCCGCAGCATATGCCCAATAGGGCAGATAGCGGGCGTCTCCTGCCGGTGCCGGTGAGCGCGTTGACGCGGTCTGTTTCGCCATCGGGGACGGTACGTTCGGCCACGACGGCCTGTCGAAAGCCATCGTCGAGAAGGGGGACCATCCCCGCAGGGATGGTCCCCAGACGGCCTCCGAACTACCGCCGCCAGCGACTCAGCCGGGCCCCAGCTCGTCCACGGTGCCTCGGGCGGCGGCGTGACGTCCCTGCGTGTCACCTTTTCCCCGCCTTTTCAGATCGATGACCTGATCGCCGCGGCCGGGGTAGACCATGACCAGCAGATGCTGGGGGGTGAAGGCATCCCCCT
>NZ_CDRNDK010001050.1:0-595 GCF_977012225.1 Planomonospora algeriensis
ACGCCGCCCGCCGCCCGCCGCAGCCGCCCCTGCCCGCGGACGACCGCGCGGTACGGCTGGCCCGGGAGATCCTGCACGAGCGCCTCGTCGACCCGCCGACCCTGGAGGACCTGGCCCGGGCGGTGGAGGTGCGGCCGTTCGCCCTGCTCCGGGCCTTCAAGGCCGCCACCGGCCTGCCCCCGCACACCTATCTGAACACGCTCCGGGTACGGCGGGCGCGCACCCTGCTCGACTCCGGCGCACCCGCCGCGCGGGTCGCCGCCGAGGTCGGATTCACCGACCAGGCCCACCTGAACCGGCACTTCAAACGGATCGTGGGCGTGCCGCCGGGCGCCTACCAGCGCGCAAGAACGTACAAGAACCATCGCTGAACCACGCATAGCCTCACCTGCATGGAGACAACCACTCGTTCCTCGGCGATCCGGGACGGGCTGGGCGTGGGGATCGCGGTCGGGCTCTCCGGGCTGGCGTTCGGCGCCGCCGCCGTCACCGCCGGGCTGAGCGTGGCCCAGGCGTGCGTGCTGAGCCTGTTCGCCTTCACCGGCGCCTCGCAGTTCGCCCTGGCCGGCGTCGTCGCGGGCGGCGGGAGCCTGGC
>NZ_CDRNDK010001051.1:0-588 GCF_977012225.1 Planomonospora algeriensis
CTGGGCGGCGAGCAGGGCCTGCGCGGTGAGCGGGCCGCCGGCCGGTGCCGCCGCGGTCGGCTGGGCGGTTCCGCCGGAGGCGTCGGAGCCGCCGGGGGCGCCGGGGACGGGCAGCATGCCCTGGGGCAGGGGACCTCCGGCCGCGAGCAGGGCGAGGAGGGCGGCGAACGCGTCACCGGCCCCGCTCTGGCCCGTCTGTCCCTCGCCGGTGGGAGCCGTCATCGCGGACGGGCTCCCCGCCAGGGGGATCGAAGGCACAGTCAAGATCGTCTCTCCTGCTATCCGATGCCGTTCATGACCGGCTGGATGGTCCGGACGTAGGCCTGGGCGGGATCGAACAGGCCGTTGCCCAGCCCATCGGCAGCGCCGAGCGGCATCTGCGGCAAACCGGTCGATCCGCTGAAACTCGTCGGGCCCGCGCCGTACCCGGTCTGGATCGCGGCCATCGCGGCCAGCAGTTCGGCGCTCACGCCCGTCCCGGCACCTGTCCCGAGCGGACGGCCGGTCCCGGACGGCGTGCCGGACAGCGCGCCCGCCTGTGCCAAGACGCTCGCGAGCGGGGTGGGGGGCCGCGGCGGTGGCGGAGGT
>NZ_CDRNDK010001052.1:0-586 GCF_977012225.1 Planomonospora algeriensis
GAACAGGCCGATCATGCGCTCGACGCCGGGCAGCTCCGGCGGGCGGCCGGAGACGGTGCCGCCGAAGACGACGTCGTCGCGGCCGGTGAGCTGGGCGAGCAGCAGGCCGAAGGCGGCCTGCACGACCGTGTTCAGGGTCGTGGAGCAGGCGCGGGCCAGCACGGTCAGCCCTCGGCTCGCCTCGGAGCCGAGTTCGGCGGTGACGCGCTCGGGTGGGACGGGCACGGCGGACGCGGCGAGCGCGGGCGCGACCAGCGTGGGATCGTCCACCCCGTCGAGCGCGCGGTCCCACGCCTCCCGCGCCGCCGTCCGGTCCTGCCGGGCCAGCCAGGCCAGATACTCCTTGTACGGCGGCGCGGGCGCGGGCTCCTCCCCCGTGTACAACGCCAGCAGCTCGGCCGCGAGCAACGGCGTCGACCAGCCGTCCAGCAGGAGGTGATGGTTGGTGAAGACCAGCCGGTGCCGCCCCGGCCCCACCCCCACCAGAGCGAACCGCAGCAGCGGCGGCCGCGCCGGATCGAAGCGGCGCCCCCGCTCCTCGGCCGCCACCCGCTCGGGATCGACGCCCTCGACCTCACGCCAGGGC
>NZ_CDRNDK010001053.1:0-585 GCF_977012225.1 Planomonospora algeriensis
CGACGCGCTGCGGGCGCTGGGCCGGGCCGGGGAGGGCGCCGGCGCGGCCGAGCTGGGCTTCGTCGGCCTGCTCGTCGGGGAGGGACGCGACATCGGGACGTTCCTCGCCTCGGCCCTCGGCCCTGTGGTCGATTACGACGCCCGCCGGGGCACCTCGCTGGTCGGCACCCTCACCGCCTATTTCGGCACCGGCGGCTCACTGTCGCGTACGGCGGAGGCCCTGCACATCCACGTCAACACCGTCACCCAGCGCCTGGACCGGATCGGCCGGCTCCTGGGGGCGGACTGGCAGGAGCCCGAACGCGCCCTGGAGCTCCAGCTCGCCCTCCGGCTCCACCGGCTCAGCCACCCCACCGCCTGAGCCGTCCCCGCGTGTCCTCCCGGCCACCCCATCCCGTCCCGACGGACGCGCCCCGGAGACCCACACAGGCTTCCCTCGGGGTATGGCGACGCGCCCCATAGGAGCGACGCTCGTCACTTCGTACGGTGAGCCGACCTCCCCCAACAGCGTCTCTCCCTGGTGAGTGAAGATGGTGACTCCTCCGCTCCCTGAAGGGAGCGGCTTCTCGCTAAGCCGCTTGCGCA
>NZ_CDRNDK010001054.1:0-583 GCF_977012225.1 Planomonospora algeriensis
CGAAAGCCGGTGGTAGATCTCAGAACCGATCCGCAGCATGCGCACCGGCCCGTCTCCCGTCGTCATCACGCCGATCTCGAGGTCATCGGCGATGTTCGCGACGCCCCGGGTACGGATCACGGTGTCGCCGTTGTGGCCGTCCAGCACAGTGGTGTGCGCTATCCGGGCAGTGCGGGGCTCCCACCGGCCGGCCAGGAAATCCGCAGGCGGGTCGACCGGTGAGCGGTCTGCGGTCAGCAGTCGGCGAAGTCGCACCATGCGCCGCAGCATATGCCCAATAGGGCAGATAGCGGGCGTCTCTTCCCGGTGAGCGCGTTGACGCGGTCTGCTCCGCCATCGGGGACGGCACGTTCAACCATGACGGCCTGTCGAAGGCCATCGCCAAGAAGGGGGACCATCCCTGCGGGGATGGTCCCCAGCCGGCCTCTGAACTACCGCCTCCAGCGACTGCCCGCAGTTCCCCGGGCGGCGGCGTGACGTCCCCGCCCGTCACCTTTTCCCCGCCCCTTCAGGTCGATGACCTGATCACCGCGGCCGGGGTAGACCATGACCAGCAGATGCTGGGGGGTGAAGGCATCCCCCT
>NZ_CDRNDK010001055.1:0-582 GCF_977012225.1 Planomonospora algeriensis
CCCGGGGCGTCGGCCACCTCGCGTGGCGGCCGCCCTCGTGGCGGTGCCGGCCCTGACCTGGCTGGTGGCGGCGCTGTCGTCGCCGCTGGCGGACGGGCTGCGGCTGCTGCGCGATGCCGCCTGGATCCAGGTCTTCACCCGGCCCGTCCACGCCTACCTGACCGAGCACGCGGACGGGCTGGCCGTCACCGTGGGGCAGATCGAGTGGGCCTGGGTGGTGACCGGTTGCGCGATGTGGCTGCCGGCGGTGCTGTGGCGGTCGTGGGGCACCCGGGTGGGCTGGACGATGTACGGCATCGCGGGCCTGACGATGGTGGCCGCCGGCAGCTCGCCGCAGACCCGCTGGGCGGCGACCGGCGTCACCGCGGCCTATTGGGCGATGCTCACGCTGCCCATGCTGTACCGGGGCCTTCCCCGGTTCCGCGGGGAGGGCCGCCGGACCCTCGGATCGCGGGCGGTCACGCGTCACCGGCGGGAACTGGCCGCCGTGCGCAGACGGCTGGACCGGCTGGAGGCCACCGCCTGGGTCCCGGCCCCCGGCGCGCCCGCCGTACAGGCCCGGCACATCTGGCCGCCCGGCGG
>NZ_CDRNDK010001056.1:0-582 GCF_977012225.1 Planomonospora algeriensis
GAGGCCGCCGCCGTGCCTGCCCCGGCCGCCGCAGCTCACCGCGGCGCCCCGCCTCACCCGGGGTCCCTTCGCGACCCAGGAGTTCTCCGCCACCCCGCAGACGCCCGTCACCCCGCAGACGCCCGCCGCCGGCGGGCTCCCCGTGCGCCCCTCCGTGCCCGAGACCACCGTGGCGGCCGGGCTCGCGCCGGTTCCGACCTCCGAGTTCCCCTCGGTCACGGCCCCCGTCGCCCGCATCGAGGAGGCGGTCTCCGCCGAGCGGCCCCGCCTTCCCTACCAGGGCAGGCGCCGCCTCCGGGAACGCCCGGTGGTGGAGTCCTCGACCTTCGTCCAGGACGCGCCGCTGCGGGGCCGCCGCCACCGCAGAGCGGAGTCCTCGACCTTCGTCCAGGACGCACCGCTGCGGGGCCGCCGCCACCGTCGGACCGAGCCGGCCGTCAGCACGACCATCCCGGCCGCCGCCCTGCCCGTCGAGCGCGGCGACCTCCTGGCCCCCACCGGCCCGGACCTCCTCGACGTCCCGCTGCCCGGCGGGTCCGGAGCGGGCGCGGCGGCGGAACGTCAGCGCTTGACGCTCGGCCA
>NZ_CDRNDK010001057.1:0-581 GCF_977012225.1 Planomonospora algeriensis
CCGCCGGTACGGCCACGGCCACCCTCGGCGGGGCCGCGCTCGACCACGCCGGGCTGGCCCGCGGCGGGCTGCTGATCTCCGGTGCGACGGTCTCACCCGAAGGCCGGCTGGGGGCCGGCCGCGGCGTGCGGGCCAATCCCGTGCCCGGTACGCCGTGGTCGTCGGGTCCGTCGTCCGAGCTGTTCTCCCGGCCCCTGGCGGAGGCGGCCGCCGAGGTCTTCTCCGGGCACACGCCGGACGGGGCGCCGGCCGCGGACCGATTGCTCGGATGCGAGCTGGTGGTCGTCGGCGCGCAGGGGGACCGCCTGCTCGCGCGGGAGGCGGGGGGAGGACCGCCGGTCCGCCTGGTGCCGGCCCACTCCCACTCCGAACTGGCCCACGTCGCCAATCTGAGGCTGCTCGCCTCCCGGCCGGGCCTGCGGATACGGGTGGTCGGCCGTCCGCACCCCGGCCGGGCGGCCACCCTCGTGCCGCTCGCGGTCGGGCCGGTCCCCGGGACCTCGCCGACGCTCCGGCTGCCCGCCGACGTGGCTGGACCGCGCGGACCTGGGCTGACGACCGCCTCCAGGCGGCCCATCGTC
>NZ_CDRNDK010001058.1:0-581 GCF_977012225.1 Planomonospora algeriensis
CTGCCGGCCCCGCCGGCGCGCCCGCGGCCAGGAAGACCAGGGTGATCTCGGCCAGCAGCAGCAGGCGCTCGACCAGGCCGTAGTAGTCCGGCCCGCCGATCGTCTCCGCGACCGGGGAGCCCGGGTGCGCCGCCAGGAACACGGCCAGCAGCGCCACGCAGGCCGCGCTCACCGCCGGCAGCGCGACCCCGCCGGACCCGCGGCCGAGCAGCCGGCCCGCGCACGGCAGCGCGGTGAACACCACGGCCGCCGACCAGCGGTGGATCTCCCCGGCGATCGAGGTCACCCCCGGCGCGGCGTCGGTGGGGAACGCGGCGGGTCAGCAGCAGGCCGAGCGCTCCTGCGACGAGCAGCACCCGGGCCGCCGCGCTGCGGACCGGATCCGTCCGGGTCAGGCCGTACGCGGTCCACAGGCAGGCCGAGGCCAGCGCGAGCGTGCCGCCGACCAGCGCCCAGGCGGTGGCGTCGTGCAGCGCGTAGTCGCTGACCAGGTCGCCCATCGGGTGCACGGCGCCGCCGGAGGCCAGGTGCGCGTAGCCCAGCGCCACCGCCGCGAGCACGGCTCCGCCCCGGCCGAGGTT
>NZ_CDRNDK010001059.1:0-577 GCF_977012225.1 Planomonospora algeriensis
CTGATCCGGGACGGCCGCGACTGCGTGGCGTCGCTGAAGGAGATGCCCTGGTACAACAAGGACATCTCCCACGCGATCGCGATCTGGGCCGAGGCGATGGACTTCGCCCGCGACCGCGCGCCGAAGCTGCCCGCCGGCAGCTACCACGAGCTGCGCTACGAGCGGCTGACCCGCGACCCCGAGACCGAGCTGCGCGGGCTCTGCGACTTCCTCGGCGAGGACTTCGACCCGGCGATGTGCGAGCCGAGCCGGGTGGCGGGCGTCGCCGTACCGGAGCACAAGACCTGGCACGTGAACACCCATGAGCAGGTCACCACGGCGCGGTCGGGCTCGTGGCGGGACCGGCTGAAGCCGTGGGAGGTCTCGCTGTGCGAGACCGTGCTCGGCGACCGGCTGGAGGAGTTCGGCTACGAGCTCAGCGGGGCGCCGAAGCCGTCGAAGACGCAGTTGCTCGCCTACCGGCAGGCCGCGGCCGTGCGGAGGCTGACCCGGGCCAAGCGCGCCGCCCACGACCGGCTGACCCGGCTCCGCGAGCCGAACCCGGTCGCGGCCCGGCTCACCTCCGCCCAGCTCCGGC
>NZ_CDRNDK010001060.1:0-571 GCF_977012225.1 Planomonospora algeriensis
CGGCCGAGGAGACCGGCCTGATCGTGCCGATCGGGGTGCAGGTGCTCCGCCGGGCCTGCTTCGACGCCCGCCGCTGGCACGAGCGGTACGGCATCGCCGTCAACGTCAACGTCTCCGGGCACCAGCTGCACCGGCCCGGGTTCGTCGCCACGGTGCTGGACGCCCTGGCCGACAGCGGCCTGCCCGGCGAGGCGCTCATCCTGGAGATCACCGAGACGGCCCTGCTGGACACCGGGATGCAGCGGAGCGACCAGGCCATCGAGTACCTGTTCGAGCTGCGCGGGCACGGGGTCCGCATCGCCATCGACGACTTCGGCACCGGTTACTCCTCCCTCGCCTACCTGCACCGCCTCCCGGTCGACGTGGTCAAGATCGATGGCGCCTTCACCACGCTCACCTCCGGCAGCGACGCCGCCTCCCGCCAGCGGCACGCCTTCACCCGGGCGATCCTCGGGCTATGCGAGAGCCTGGACCTGCCCGCCGTCGCGGAGAAGGTGGAGACGGCCGAGCAGGAGGAGTTCCTGCGCGACATGCGCTGCCCGCTGGGCCAGGGCTACCTGTTCAGCAAGCC
>NZ_CDRNDK010001061.1:0-562 GCF_977012225.1 Planomonospora algeriensis
CACTCCCGCAGCCGCTCCGCCGCGGCCAGTGCGCGGGTCCGGGCCGCGGCCGGAGCGTGGCCGAGCAGCTCCTGCACCATCGCGGAGTCGGCGCCCCCGTCCAGCAGATGGGCGGCGAACGAGTGCCGCAGCATGTGCGGCGAGACCCCGGCCAGTCCGGCCCGCTCGGCGGCTGCCTGGAGGACCTCCCAGGCGCCCTGCCGGGTGAGTCCGCCGCCGCGGGCGTTGAGGAAGACGCTCCGGCCGCCCCTGCCACGGGCGGCGAGACCCGGCCGGGCCGCGGCGAGATAGGCCTCCACCGCGTCCCGGCCGGGCCGGCCGAGCGGCACCGCGCGGGTCCGCCCGCCCTTGCCGCAGAGCCTGACCTGGGGGGCCTCCGGGACCAGGTCGACGTCGTCCACGGTGAGGCCGACGGCCTCGGAGATCCGCGCGCCGGTGCCGTACAGCAGTTCCAGCAGAGCCCGGTTGCGCAGGGTGAGCGGGGCGCCGTCGGGGCCGGAGGCGGCGATCAGCCGCTCCACCTCGCCGACGCCCATCGCCCGGGGCCGGGCCGCAGCCGGCG
>NZ_CDRNDK010001062.1:0-559 GCF_977012225.1 Planomonospora algeriensis
GGTAGAAGGCCACATCATGCCCCTGGGCAAGCCACCGGTCGAACGCCTGGGCGGTGCCGCGCTCGCCCTCCGGGGTGGTCTCAGCCGTCAGGAACAGGTCCTTCGCCGTGGCGGCGTCCATTCCGGTAGGTCCTTCCACTGAGGGCTGCTGCTTCCTGCTGGTGTCCCCGGGGTCGCCGAAGTAGCGTGAGCGGCAGGCGGGAGCCTCAAGGAATGTTCCAGGAGGCGAGCGTCATCGACCGGCAGCGGCGCAGCCGTTCGGCAGCGGATCGAAGATGACGCCGGGTATGGCCATGACGACGCTCCTGCGGAGTCTGGGACCCCGGTGGTGCCGCGCCCCGGTGATCCGCCGTTCTCCACGCACCACGCGTGGAGCAGGTCCTCACCCGGGGCACCTGCGGCAGGCGGGATGCCGTCCAGCGGGCCGGGGCTTGTCACTGGAACTCATGACCTGCCTCGGAGGCTAGCGATTTGTTCACTTAATCGTCAATTGCCCGGCGAGGGATCACGCAGGCCACGAACGGCAGGTCGCATGGCCGCCTTCGCCGTCGACCGCAAG
>NZ_CDRNDK010001063.1:0-556 GCF_977012225.1 Planomonospora algeriensis
CCGGGCGCACCCGGCCGCCGGTCCCCGGCGCAGACGTCGCGGCGCCCCGGGGAGACGACACCCCGGGAAACGGCGCCTCAGGGAAGGAGTGGCCGTCCGGCCCGCAGGCGGGCGAGCGCCTCGGCCAGGTGCGCCCCCGCCTCGGCGAGCGCCTGCTCCAGCCGGGCGGGGTGGCCGTCCAACTCGCCGAGCCGTACGGCTTCCGCGAAGTGTTCGGCCTCGGCGCAGAGACCGGCCACGGCGCCCGCCCCGACGTTGGCGGCCGCCCCCTTCAGCGCGTGCGCGTGCCGGGCGGTCGCCTCGGCATCCGCCGCGGCGATCGCCCCGGCCAGCGCGGCCAGCACGGCGGGGGCCCGCTTCAGGAACGAGACGACGATCCGCCCGACGAACTCGACCTCCTCCGCGGAGTCGTCCTCCATCAGGTCGGCGATGCGGGCGCGGACGCCCAGCCCGGCCTCCGCGGTCGTCGCGGCCCCTCCGGGGAAGGCCGCGGCGACCGGAGCGGGCGGGTCCACGCAGGGAACCGGGACGGGCGGGTCCACGCCGGGGACCGGGG
>NZ_CDRNDK010001064.1:0-547 GCF_977012225.1 Planomonospora algeriensis
TGCCGGCGGGAACGGCCGGGGCCGCGGCCCGCGTGCCCCGCCACGCGCCGAGCGAGGCCAGCTCGCGCCGGGCGGCGGCCGGGTCGGGCAGGCCCAGGTGCACGTCCATGTGGTCGGCGATCGCGGAGATGATCCGCAGGTCGCTCATCACCCCGGGGACCGGCAGGGCCTCGGCGAAGGTACGGCCGCGGCCCTCCCAGTTGACGAACGTGCCCGACTTCTCGACCACCGTGGCGACCGGCAGCACCACGTCGGCGCGGTCGGTGACCGCGCTGGCGCGCTGCTCCAGGCTCACGATGAACGGGGTGTTCTCCAGGGCCGCCAGGGCGGCCTCCGGGTCGGGCAGGTCGTAGGGGTCGACACCGGCGACGACGAGGGCGTCGAGCTCCTCGCCGAGCGCCGCCGCCAGCATGGCGGAGGTGTCGCGGCCCGGGGCCTCGGGCAGCGAGGCGACGTCCCAGGCCCTGGCCACCTCGGCGCGGGCCTCGGCGTCGTCGGCCGGACGGCCGATCGGGAGCAGCCAGGGCAGCGCCCCGGCCTCCAGCGC
>NZ_CDRNDK010001065.1:0-546 GCF_977012225.1 Planomonospora algeriensis
TACCTGCTGCTGGTCGTGGGCCTGTCGGTCCTGCTGCTGATGCTGGTCTTCCGCTCGGTGCTGGTGCCGGTCAAGGCGGCCGCGGGCTTCCTGCTCACCGTCGGCGCCACCTTCGGCATCACCGTCGCGATCTTCCAGCAGGGCCACCTGGCCGGCCTGGTCGGCCTGGACACGCCCGGCCCGCTGGTCAGCTTCCTGCCGATCCTGCTCATCGGCATCCTGTTCGGCCTGGCCATGGACTACCAGGTCTTCCTGGTCTCCCGGATGCGGGAGGACTTCGTGCACGGCGACACCGCCCGGCAGGCCACCGTCAACGGCATGGGCCACGGCGGGCGCGTCGTCACCGCCGCCGCGCTCATCATGATCTCGGTCTTCGGCGGCTTCGTGCTGATGGACGACCCGATCATCAAGTCGATGGGCTTCGCCCTGGCCCTCGGCGTGGCCGTCGACGCCTTCGTGGTCCGGATGACGATCGTGCCGGCCGTGATGTCCCTGCTCGGCGACGGCGCCTGGTGGCTGCCCCGCTGGCTGGACCGCGTACTGCCC
>NZ_CDRNDK010001066.1:0-545 GCF_977012225.1 Planomonospora algeriensis
CTGGCCCGGATCCGCGTTCCCGGCGGCGCCTGGCCTCGGACCGGCTGCGTGAGCTGGCCCGGGCCGCCGCCGAGTGCGGCACCGGCGTCATCGAGCTGACCTCCCGGGCGAACGTCCAGGTCCGCGGGCTGGCCGAGGAGTCCGGTTTCGCGGCGCGGATGGCGGAGGCGGGCCTGCTGCCCTCGCCGACCCACGAGCGGGTCCGCAACATCCTGGCCTCCCCGCTGACCGGCTGCGACGGCCGCGGGTTGCTCGACGCGGGCCCGCTGGTCGCCGAACTGGACCGGTCGCTGTGCGCCCGCCCGGAGCTGGCCGCCCTGCCCGGCCGTTTCCTGTTCGCCGTCGACGACGGCCGGGGCGACGTCGCCGGGCTCGGCGCCGACGCGGGGATCCTGCCGCTCGGTCCCGATCGGGCCGCGCTCCTCGTCGCGGGCGTCGACAGCGGCCTGCGCGTCCCGGTCTCCCAGGCGGTTCCCGCGCTGCTGGCGGTGGCCGCGGCGTTCCTGGCGGAGCTCGCGGACTCGCGGACCGCCGCCTGGCGGATC
>NZ_CDRNDK010001067.1:0-541 GCF_977012225.1 Planomonospora algeriensis
CGCCGCCTCGGCGGCTGATCCCCCTCGGTCAGGCGTCCTGCGGGGCCCGTTGCGGGGCGGGCGGTCCACCCGGTCCCGCATGGGCCACGGGATCTGGACGGGGCGGGCGGTCCGCCCGGTCCTGCGCGGGCTCCAGGAGCCGGACGGGGCGGGCCCCTCCGCATGATCCCGCGCGGGCTACAGGAGCCGGGCGGCCTTGAGGGAGAGGTGCACCAGCAGCCGGACCTCCCCGTCCGCCAGGTCGCGTCCGGTGAGCCGCTCGGCCTTGCCCAGCCGGTAGTAGAGCGTCTGGCGGTGCACGCCCAGCGCGGCGGCGGCCTCCTGGACGTGCCCGGCCCGATCGAGGTAGCCCTCCACGGTCCGGGCCAGTTCGGGGTCGGCCGCCAGCGCGGCGGTCTCCCCGGCCAGCTCGCGCAGGTCGGCCGGGGCCAGGCGGAGCAGCGCCCGGTAGACCCCCAGACCGGACCAGGCCGCCACCGGGGCCAGGTCCGGCACCCGGACGGCCGCCGGAGCGCGCCCACCGCCTCCCGCCAGCTCAGCC
>NZ_CDRNDK010001068.1:0-540 GCF_977012225.1 Planomonospora algeriensis
GCCCGCGCTGATCGCGCCGCGCCCGCCGGCCGGGGCGCTGCGCTGGGTCCCGGCGGGCGGCAGCCTCTACGCGGTCGGCGCGGACCAGGTGAGCCCCGCCAGGGGCTGGTCGGTCAGCATCCTCGACGAGCGGTCCGGCGCGCTGCGGTTCCTGATGGGCAAGAAGTCGGCGTCCCTGGCGGGCCACCTCACCTCCCGGTACCGCTGGGAGCGCCCGCGCCTGGTGGCCGACGGCGACTCCCTCTGGCTGACCATGCTCGACGCCGGCCGGAGCAGGCTCGTGCACGTCACCCCCGAGGGGGCGCGGGAGGTCCACCGCGCGGCGGGCACGTTCGAGCCGGTCGTCCGGGTCCCCACGGGCCTGCTCTGCCTGCACCGCCCCGCCGACGCGACCGGGGCCACCCGCGACCACCCCGCCACCCTGGTGCATCTGCCTTTGTGAGGCTCCGCCGGTACGGTGCCCGCCCCCCGGCGTGACCCGGGCGGCGGGACACGCGCCTTCTCAGGACGCGGCGGGAGGCGCGGCCTGCCCGGCGCCCA
>NZ_CDRNDK010001069.1:0-539 GCF_977012225.1 Planomonospora algeriensis
CCGGAACCCGGCCTATTCACGATGAACAGGAACAAAAGCTAACAAAACTCCCTCTGAGAAGTGGGCCACCGCCAACGGCATGGGCGGTGATGACAAGCTTTCCGTGGGGTCGTTGTCCAACCGTATGGCGGGCTGGTTCGAGAGCGGCAACAAGCCGGGCAAGGATCGGGCCTTGGGCTATGACCTCTGACTCATGAAATCGGAAGACACTGGGTCTCACCTCGAACTCTGTACTGTCCATGGCCCGGCGACTCCAGGATCAGCACAGTACGGTACTCCTCATTGGTGAGCCGGATGGGAGCGCCGTCGCGGTCTTCGGTGATCTTGTAGTCGGCCACCTGGGAGAGGGTCCCCAGGAGAAAGTTGTTGAGTGCGCGCGGGCCAAGCTCTGTCGCAGGATCCTCGGCGGTGGCGGCGAAGGTCCGCTTGGCCCTGCCCTCACCGCAGAGAATGTCCCGTCCACCAAAGTCTGTGATCTTTGTCTTCAGAGGGAGTTTTGTGAGGGATTGTCCTCATCTGGGTTCCCTTGGAGGTGAGGG
>NZ_CDRNDK010001070.1:0-536 GCF_977012225.1 Planomonospora algeriensis
GCGCGCCGCGGGAGGACGGGTCACGGTCCTGCGCTCCGGCGGCCGGGGACCGGCCGCCGCCAGGAACGCCGGATGGCGGGCGGCGTCCACCCCGTGGATCGTCTTCCTCGACGACGACGTGGTCCCCGAGCCCGGCTGGGACAAGGCCGTCCGCGCCGACCTGGAGGACCTGCCCGCCGACGTGGGCGGCAGCCAGGGGCGCATCGAGGTGCCGCTCCCTGCCGGCCGCAGGCCCACCGACGCCGAGCGCAACACCGCGGGCCTGGCCGGCGCCGACTGGATCACCGCGGACATGGCCTACCGGCGTGAGGCCCTGGAGCGCACCGGCGGCTTCGACGAGCGCTTCCCGCGCGCCTACCGGGAGGACGCCGACCTCGCGCTGCGCGTGCGGGCGGCCGGATACCGGCTGGTCAAGGGCGAGCGCGTCACCCGGCACCCGGTCCGCGACGACGGCTTCTGGGCCAGCGTGCGCTTCCAGCGGGGCAACGCCGACGACGCGCTGATGCGGCGCGTCCACGGCCCCGGCTGGCGGGCGA
>NZ_CDRNDK010001071.1:0-534 GCF_977012225.1 Planomonospora algeriensis
CCAGCCTGCCCGGCTGCAGCCTCCCCTGCGACGTGGCCGAACCGCCGCGCAGCGCCCAGATCGTCACCCCGCCGGTCGGCGCCTCCGGCGGCGTGGTGGCCGTCCCGCTGACCCAGCCCGGCCTGGGGCACACCATCGACGAGGAACGCGTCCGCCGGCTGGCCAAGCAGTCCCACCGCGTCTGAACGGCGCGCTGCGGTGGTCCGGCCGAGTCCCGTGGCTTCGTGGTGGCCGGGGTGGGTGCGCACTGCGGCGGGCCGGTGGTCCTGCCGGCCGTCGCAGTTGATGTCTGGTGGGGTCAGGCCTCCGGCCTGGCGGGCGCGCCGGGGGCGCGGTGCCTTATACGCCGGCAGGACCACCGGCCCGCCTCCGTGCACTTCTGCTCCGCCGTACTCGTGCGGGCCGTAGCGTCTCGCTCTCCGGCCGCCCAGTGTGCTCGCCGCCGCTGAAGCGATCCGTGCGGGAGCGCTCAGCGCGGCTCGCCGCAGCTGAAGCCATCCTGTCGGAAAGGAGCTCAGGGCCGGGCGCCGCAAG
>NZ_CDRNDK010001072.1:0-533 GCF_977012225.1 Planomonospora algeriensis
AAGCGGGAGGGCTCCCGCTGGTACGTGATCCTGTCGTGCGACGACGTCCCCGCCCAGGCCCTGCCCGCCACCGGAGCCGCCGCCGGGATCGACCTGGGAGTGGCCTCCCTGGTGACCACCTCCGACGGCGGGCACATCGGCAACCCGCGCCACCTGGCCGCCACCGCCGACCGTCTGGCGGCGGCGCAGCGGGATCTGGCCCGCAAGAAGCGAGGGTCCAAGCGCCGCCGCAAGGCGGTGGCCCGGGTCGCGGCCCTGCACGCCACGGTGCGCCGCCAGCGCCTCGACCACGCCCACAAGGCCGCGCTCGCTCTGGTGGCCGCCTACGACGTGATCGTGCACGAGGCGCTGAAGGTCGCGAACATGACCCGCAGCGCGTCCGGCACGGTCGAGCGGCCCTGCCGCAATGTCGCGGCCGAGTCCGGGCTGAACCGTTCGATTCTGGATGCGGGTTGGGGGGTGTTCCTGACGGTCCTCGCGTACAAGGCTGAAAGCGCCGGTCGAGAGCTGATCGCCGTGGATCCCCGCAACAC
>NZ_CDRNDK010001073.1:0-528 GCF_977012225.1 Planomonospora algeriensis
CCGCCCGGTGCGGCGCCGCCGGTGGTACGGCGGGGCGAGAGCTACCTGATCACCGGCGGGTACGGCGGGCTGGGGCTGGTGGTGGCCCGGTGGCTGGCCGAGCGGGGGGCCGGGCGGATCGTGCTCGGCGGCCGTTCGGGGCCAGGGTCCTCGGGGATCGCCGCCATCGAGGAGCTGCGGGACCTCGGGACGGACGTCCGGGTGGTGATCGGGGGACCTGGCCGCGCCGGGGACGGCCGGGCGGATGGTGGCCGACGGCCGTCGCGGGCGGCCTGCGGCTGCGCGGGGTGGTGCACGCCGCGGGCGTGCTGGACGACCGGCTGGTCGCCGACGTCGGGCCGCGGACCTGCACCGGGTCTGGTCGGCGAAGGTCCACGGCGGCCTGGCGCTGCACGAGGCGACCCGGGGGCCCGGCCTGGACTGGTGGGTGGCGTTCTCGTCGGCCGCCGCGCTGCTCGGCTCGCCGGGGCAGGCGGCCTACGCCGCGGCGAACGCCTGGCTGGACGCGCTCTGCGAGCTGCGCCGGGC
>NZ_CDRNDK010001074.1:0-527 GCF_977012225.1 Planomonospora algeriensis
TCTCCGACTCAGCCTGAGACCGATTCGGTGATCGCGGACGGCGGTGCCCGCGGGGGCGGCCCCGCTCCCCGCTCCGGGGAGCGGGGGCCGTTCCTACTCCTCGCGCAGCGACATCCCGGCGTACTCGACCCGGTCGTCCTCCAGGAGGGTGACCTGCTCCACGCCCGCGGCGAGCAGCTCGCGCCAGTTCTCGCCGAGCCAGGACTCCGCGTCGGCCTGACTCGTGAACGCGTCGGCCGGCATCAGGACCCCCTCGGTCACCTCTCCGCCGTTCGCGTTCTCGTAACGCCAGCGCCACGTCATGCCACACGCTCCCTCTCGCCGCTCCCACGCTCTCGCCGCCGGCCCCGGCCGGTCCCCGGCGGCTCCGTGAGCCTACGTGATCTCGAAGTGCGGCGCACCGGTCATCCGCCGCGCCGTGCGACCCTTTCCGGGTGGAAGTCCTGTTCGAGGGTACGGCGGGGCCGCTCGGCCGGCCCGTTCCCGGCTGCCCCTGCGCCTCCTGCGGCCGCTGCCCGCCCCCCGCC
>NZ_CDRNDK010001075.1:0-527 GCF_977012225.1 Planomonospora algeriensis
GCGGGGCGGGGCGGCTAGGCGGGGTTCTTGCGGGGGCGGCCGCGCTTGGCCGGCTGGTGGGAGCAGATGCCGCAGTCGCAGGGCAGGTTGATCTCGTCGGCGTCGCAGTCGGGATCCGGGTTGAGGCGCTTGCCCTTGCATTCGTCGTGCGCGCCAGCGGCGCAGGCGTACGACCAGGTGTCGAGGTCGGCCATGGTGTAGCCGGGCGGCGGGACGATGGGGGCGTTCGCAGCGACCATGCTTCCAGGATCGCATGCTGTGACCGGTGCGTTGCCATGCGTACAAGTGTTCGATTTTATGAGGGAAGGCGGTCGTTGTGCGATGCGGCGGCCTTTACATCGTCTATCTCTTATGTTGTTCTTCGTCCTCGAATAGATCGGTCTGCCCGTCGACTTCCCACCGGCCGCGGGGTCGGCGCCGCGGCCGGTGCCGCACTGGCTGCCCTTGCGGTGGAGCAGCGCCCGGGCCGACCAGATGGGGCGGCCGCACCCGGTGCAGCGGCCGACCGCGCGAGGAGACGAAACCGT
>NZ_CDRNDK010001076.1:0-519 GCF_977012225.1 Planomonospora algeriensis
GCATGGGCTCTCCCCGCGCGGGGCGACCGCGCTGCTGGGCGCGGCGCGGGCGTGGGCGTGGCTCTCCGGCCGCGGCTACGTCACGCCGGACGACATCAAGGCCCTGGCCCTGCCCGCGCTCCGGCACCGGATCCAGCTGCGGCCCGAGGCCGAACTCGAGGGCGCCACCCCCGACGGCGTGCTCGACGGCATCCTCGCCTCCGTCCCCGTACCGCGCTGATGGCGCTCACCGGACGCACGGGCCTGCTCGCCGCCCTCAGCGCGATCGTGGTGCTGTTCGCCCCCCGGCCGGAGCGCCGCGGCCGGGCTGCTGCTGGTGCTGGCCGCGCTCGTCGCGGTGGACCTGCTGCTCGCCGGGAGCGTCCGCCCGCTGCTGCTGGAGCGCTCGGGGGAGCACCGGGTACGGCTCGGCGACTCCGCCCGGGTGACCCTGACCGTGACCAACCCGGGCACCCGCCGGGTGCGCGGCCTCATCAGGGACGCCTGGCCGCCCAGCGCCGGCGCCGGCCGCAGGCGGCG
>NZ_CDRNDK010001077.1:0-515 GCF_977012225.1 Planomonospora algeriensis
GGTGGTCTTCAGTGGCCGGTTGTCGGTGGCGGGGCAGCCGTGGCTGGCCGATCACGTGGTGAACGGGACGGTCATCGTGCCGGGTGCGGCGCTGGTGGAGCTGGTGGCGCGGGCGGGTGAGGAGGTGGGCTGTGCGCTGGTGCGGGAGCTGACCATCCAGGCGCCGCTGGTGCTGGCGGCCGGGAGCGGTGTGCAGGTGCAGGTGGTCGTGGGGGCGGTGCAGGAGTCGGGGGTCCGTGCGGTGGCGCTGCACTCGCGGGCGCAGGAGGCGCAGGACTGGACGCTGCATGCGCAGGGTGAGCTCGCTGCGCGGGTGGCGGCGCCGGGCTTCGATGCGGGGGTGTGGCCGCCGGCGGGTGCGGTGGTGGTGGATGTGGAGGATCTGTACGAGCGGCTGGCCGAGATCGGGTTGCAGTACGGGCCGGTGTTTCAGGGGTTGCGGGCGGCGTGGCGGCGGGATGGGGAGGTGTTCGCCGAGGTCGTGCTGCCGGAGCAGGCGCATGCGGACGCGGTGC
>NZ_CDRNDK010001078.1:0-510 GCF_977012225.1 Planomonospora algeriensis
CCAGCAGCTCACCCCGATCCGCACCCACCACCACCGCACGGTGATCGAACGCCGAACGGAAGGACGCCAGGGAGTGGGCCACGTCGACCTCGGCGGCGGTTCCCGCCTCCGCCCACGTTCCGAGCCGCCGGGCCTGCGCCCGGAGCGCCTCGGCCGTCTTCGCCGACAGCACCCACGGCACCGCCGGCAGTTCGGCGGGCGTCCCGGCCTCGGCCGCCTCCTCGGCGGGGGCCTCCTCCAGCACCACGTGCGCGTTCGTGCCGCTGACGCCGAAGGAGGAGACCGCCGCCCGGCGCGGGTGCTCCCCGGCCTCCCAGGCGCGGGCCTCGGTCAGCAGCTCCACCGCACCCGCCGACCAGTCCACGTGCGGGCTGGGCTCCTCGGCGTGCAGGGTCCGCGGCAGCATGCCGTTGCGCATGGCCATCACCATCTTGATGACCCCGGCGGCGCCGGCGGCGGCCTGCGCGTGGCCGATGTTCGACTTGATGGAGCCCAGCCGGAGCGGGCGGT
>NZ_CDRNDK010001079.1:0-509 GCF_977012225.1 Planomonospora algeriensis
GGGGGCGGAGGCTCGGCGACGGTCGGCGCGGCCGCGCTGGACGGCGAGCCGGTGGCGGAGCCGGTGGACTGGCCCGAGCACGCGGTGCTCACCTGCGGCTCCTCGGTGCTGACGCTGACGGCCGTCGAGCCGCCCGACGCGCACCTGGACGTCCGGCCCGACGGCGGGCTCGCCTACAACCGGCCGCCCCGGATCCGCCCCCCGGAGCCCGCACGGCGGCTGGAGGTCCCGGTGGAGCCCCGGCGCGCCGAGGGCATGCGGTTGCAGCTGCTGACCGCGTTCCTGCCCCTGGTGCTGGGCGTGGGCATGGCCTGGGCGCTGCGGACCTGGTACTTCCTGCTGTTCGCGCTGCTCAGCCCGACGATCATGATCGGGCAGTGGTGGAGCGATCGGCGGCACGGCCGCAAGCGGCACCGGCAGCAGCTGAAGGAGTACCGGGAGCGCCTGGCGGTCTTCGAGGCCGCGCTGGAACGGGCCCGCGCCGCCGACGAGGCGGCCCGCCGCGCCGC
>NZ_CDRNDK010001080.1:0-507 GCF_977012225.1 Planomonospora algeriensis
GCGATCCCCATGGCCGCCCGGCCCGGAGCCCGGCGGGGCGACCTCCCGCCCCGCCCGCCTGGTGGAACTGCCCGTCGGCGCCGCCGAGGACCGCCTCGCCGGCTCCCTCGACCTCGAGCGCGCCCTCACCGAGGGCGTGAAGGCCTTCGAACCAGGCCTGCTGGCCGCCGCCCACCGCGGCGTGCTCTACGTCGACGAGGTCAACCTCCTCCACGACCACCTGGTCGACCTGCTCCTGGACGCGGCCGCGCTCGGCACCTGCTACGTCGAGCGCGAGGGCGTGTCGGTACGGCACGCCGCCCGATTCCTGCTGGTGGGGACCATGAACCCCGAGGAGGGCGAGCTGCGCCCGCAGCTCCTCGACCGTTCGGCTCACCGTCGAGGTCCGGGCGTCCCGGGAGGTGGACGAGCGGGCCGAGGTGGTGCGGCGCCGCCTGGCCTACGACGCCGCCCCGGAGGCCTTCGCCGAGTCCTGGGCCGGGCAGGAGGCGGCCCTGGCCGCCCGGA
>NZ_CDRNDK010001081.1:0-503 GCF_977012225.1 Planomonospora algeriensis
CTTCGGCCACCAGAAGTAGAAGCCGGCGAACATCGCGAAGACCACGGTGCCGAAGACGACGTAGTGGAAGTGCGCCACCACGAAGTAGGAGTCGTGGACGTGGAAGTCCAGCGGCGGGGAGGCCAGGATGACGCCGGTCAGGCCGCCGAACAGGAAGGTGACCAGGAAGCCGACCGCGAACAGCATCGGCGACTGCAGCACGATGTGCCCCCGCCACATCGTGCCGACCCAGTTGAAGAACTTCACCCCGGTCGGGACCGCGATGAGGAACGTCATGAACGAGAAGAACGGCAGCAGCACCTGGCCGGTCGGGAACATGTGGTGCGCCCACACGGTGATCGACAGACCGGCGATGGCGATGGTCGCGCCGACCAGGCCGACGTAGCCGAAGATCGGCTTGCGGCTGAAGACCGGGATGACCTCGGTGATGATGCCGAAGAACGGCAGCGCGATGACGTAGACCTCGGGGTGGCCGAAGAACCAGAACAGGTGCTGCCAGAGCA
>NZ_CDRNDK010001082.1:0-499 GCF_977012225.1 Planomonospora algeriensis
GGCCGGACTCTCCGAGCCTGGCAGGCCCGGCCAGGCCCGGCAGGCCGCAGCGGACCAGGAGGGTAGGCGGGATCGGGCCAGGAGCAGGTCGGCCGGGTCGGCGGGCAGGCCGTACCAGCCGAGCAGGTCGCACCAGCGCCGCGCCTCGTGTGCCTCGTCGCGCCACGGCGGGCCCTTCACCCCGGGGACCTCCGGGTGCGCGTGCGCCAGGAGCCGTCCCGGCCCGGTGCGCAGCAGCGCGGCGGTGCTCTGCGGGCCGCGGCCGTGCAGGTTCACCGCGATGTCCGGGGCCTCGACGGGGACGCGTTCGGGGACCGGGTCCGGTCCGGGCACGTCGCACAGCTCGTCGACGGCGCCGATCAGCGGCACCAGTCCGGCCAGCGCCGCCGGGGCCGCCAGCGTGATCCGGTGGCCGGGGAAGGCGCGGCGCAGCGCCCGCAGCGCGGGCAGGCGGTGAGCAGGTCGCCCAGCCCGAGCGCGCGCAACGCCAGTAGCACGG
>NZ_CDRNDK010001083.1:0-497 GCF_977012225.1 Planomonospora algeriensis
GCCGAGAGCCGCGGCCGCCTCGTCCGCCCCGGTCGCGGAGACGAGGACGAGCACCCGGTCGCCGTCGGCCACCGCGAGCTCCTCCCCCGCCGCCTCCAGCGCCGCCTCGCGGTCGCCTCCGGCGGCCAGCACCACCAGCGGCCCGTCGGGGAACCGGTCGCCCAGCCGCTCCAGCGTCTCCCGGCCGGCCTCCAGCTGACCGGCCAGCAGCAGCCGGAGCGCCGCGGCACGGACCCGGCGCTCGGCGGCCAGGTGCTCGCGGCCGTGCTCCAGCGCCAGGGTGAGCAGGGAGCCGGCGGCGTTGACCACGGTGTGCTCGACCGGCGTGAACGGCTTTCCGAGGCCGACCGCGAAGAACCCCCCGGTCCGGCGCGCGCGACCGGCTGGACGACGACGTGCTCGCCGGGGGTGGAGAAGGCGAGGCTGGCGGGGCTCCCGCCCTCCCGCGCGCGCCCGCGCAGACGGCCGAGCTCGGGCAGGATGCCGCCAACGGCGGC
>NZ_CDRNDK010001084.1:0-496 GCF_977012225.1 Planomonospora algeriensis
GGACGCGGTGCGGTTCGGGGTGCATCCGGCGTTGCTGGACGCGGCGTTGCACGCGCAGCTGGTGGAGGGGGACGGGCAGACTGTTCTGCCGTTCTCATGGGCAGGGGTACGTCTGCATTCGGCCGGTACGAGTGCGGTACGGGTGCGGATCTCGCAGGTGCGCGACAACGCCATCGCTCTGGAGATCGCAGACCTGAGCGGGGCACCGGTGCTGTCGGTCGATTCGCTGGCCGTACGCCCGATTTCAGCGGATCAGTTCACCGCCGGTCATCGTCCCGACTCGCTGCATCGGCTCGAGTGGGGTGTGGTGGAGGCCGGTTCGGCGGAGGCGCCCGGGTGGGTGCTGGTCGAGTCGCTTGCCGACGCGGTTGACGCGGTTGACGCGGTTGACGTGGTCGGTGCGGCTGGTGGGTGTGTGCTGGTCGAGGTGGCCGGTGTTCGTGGGGCGTTGGGGCTGGTGCAGGAGTGGCTGGCCGGGGAGCGGTCCGGGTCTTCG
>NZ_CDRNDK010001085.1:0-491 GCF_977012225.1 Planomonospora algeriensis
CGGCACTCCTGACCCGCCCGCGCCGCCCCGCCGCCCTGGCGGCCATCACCGCCGGACTGGCCGCCGGCTGGGGCGAATGGCTGATCGAGGCCGAACTGAGGTACGGCGGCGCCGCCGCCCGGATGCACGCCGCCGGGCAGGCCAACCTGACGGGCCTGACCGTCTCCGTCACCGAGCACGCCGCCGCGCTGGACGGCCCGTCCCTGTGCCGCTGGGGCACCGACTGCGGCGACGTCTCCCCCCTGGCGCTGACCTGGTGGCTGACGATCCCGCTGATGGCCGCGATCGGCCTGTGGACCGCCTGGCGCGACCGCCGCCGCCCCGGCCCCCTGCTGCTGGCCACGGCCGTCGCCGCGGCGAGCGCCCTGCCGTACCTGTTCTACGTGGGCTACGCCGCCCCCCGCTTCCTCATGCCCGCCTACGCGCTGCTGGCCCTGCCCGTCGCCGCGGGCGCCCTGGCCCTGGTACGGCGCAGCCGCCCGCCGCTGCGC
>NZ_CDRNDK010001086.1:0-490 GCF_977012225.1 Planomonospora algeriensis
GCGGTGGCCGAGGCCGGCCGCTGACGCCACTCGTAGTAGCCCGAGCGGGACACCCCCAGCCAGGCGCACATCTTGGCGATCTTATGGTGGGCCTTCTCCGCATCGATCAGCTCGTACTTGGCGAGCGTCATCGACTCTCGGCCGCGAAGAAGGCGGCTGCTTTTTTCAAGAACGTCAGCTTCTCTCGCAGCTCGGCGTTCTCCCGCTCCAGTTCGCGGATCCGGGCCCGCTCCGGCCCGGACAGCGGCTGCTCGTCCTGGCCGTGCACGATCCGGTGCCGGTGCACCCAGCTGCCCAGGGTGCTGGCGTTGATCCCGAACTCGCGTGCCACCGACGCGACCGTCCGCTCGCCCTCCAGCACCATGCGGACGGCTTCTTCCTTGAACTCGGGCGAGAACTGCTGCCTGCGACGCCTCGTCACGTACCTACCTCTTCCGGATTTCTGTCAGCTTATGTAGCCAACTGTCCGGAATTTGCTGGGCACCTCACG
>NZ_CDRNDK010001087.1:0-490 GCF_977012225.1 Planomonospora algeriensis
TGGGCGGTTTCGTCGGAGCCCGCGCGGTCCCGGCGGCCGGTGGGGCCGCGACGCCGCTGGAGTGGCCGAGGCGCGTCGAGGGAGGCCCTAAGGGAAGCCCTAAGGGAGGCGCTGAGGGAGGCGCGGTGCCCGATGGGTTCCGGGCCCCCACGGCGGACCAGCGCGCGGGGATGAGGAGCATCCATCCGGACTCGATCAGGGCGCTGGGCGAGGACCTCGACGCCGGTCCCGGCAGGATCCTGGACGCCGCGTACGAGGACGCGCGCGGCATCGAGGTGGGGTTCCCCGGTTTCGGAGTGGCCGGGATCCACCTCTTCCACGCGCACGGTGAGATGCGGGACGGCGCGGTCCGGCAGCTCGCCGCCGGGCGCGACGTGCCGGCACCTGGCTGCCCGGGCTGAGGACGACCGCCGACAACTGGGTCTTCGCGGAGCGGGCGAACGCCGGCGGTGACGGGGGCGGCGAAGGGCGCGGGCCCGCCGGCGAGGCC
>NZ_CDRNDK010001088.1:0-488 GCF_977012225.1 Planomonospora algeriensis
CCCGCACACCACCGCCACCGCCTCCGGTGTGGCCGCCACCCGCGCCGCGAACTCCGACACGATGGTGGTGACCGGGGACGTGCCGCCGGTGCCGGCCCAGTCGCCGAGGATGGTCTCCCGTTCGGTCTCGTCCAGGATGTCGAGCTGCCCGATGCGGGTGTCGGGGGCGGTGACGCGGCGCGGAGCAGGCGGACGAACCGGGCCGCGATGTCCTCGGCCGTCTCCCGGTCGAACAGGTCCGCGGCGTACTCCAGGCCGCCGGTCAGACCCCCGGACGGATCCTCGGCGAGGGTGAGCTGGAGATCGAACTTGGCGGTCGCGGGGACGAAGGGCTCGAGCGCCACGGAGAGCCCGTCGAGGTCCAGGGCGACGGCCGGAGTGTTCTGCAGGACGAGCATCACCTGGAAGAGGGGGTGGCGGGCCATCGACCGCACCGGATCCACCACCTCCACCAACCGCTCGAACGGCAGATCCTGATGCGCGAACGC
>NZ_CDRNDK010001089.1:0-486 GCF_977012225.1 Planomonospora algeriensis
CGGCCGGCGACGGCGACGAGCAGCTCGTCGCCGACGGGATGGCCGTAGGTGTCGTTGACGCCCTTGAAATCGTCCAGGTCCAGCAGGAGCAGCGCCGGGGGCGGGCCGGCGGCGGCGATGGCCGCTTCCAGGGCACGGGTGAGCAGGGTGCGGTTGGCCAGCCCGGTGAGCGGGTCGTGCGAGGCGCGGTGGGCCAGGCTGCGGCGGAGCAGTTCCTGGCGGTGCAGGGCGGTGGACAGCTCGTCGGCCTGGGCGGCGAGCCGGTCGGCCTGGCGGTCCAGGACGAGGGCGCGGTTCTCGGCCAGGCGGGCGACGAGGCTGAGGCGGAGCACGAGCAGGACGGCCAGTAGCACGGTCAGGCAGATGACCACGATGCCGTCGCGGGGGTCGGGGTCGAGGCCGAGCAGCGGCGGGCCGACGCTGGAGGCCAGCGGGCCGAGCAGGGCCAGGGCCAGGAACGTGGCGGCCCGCGCCCGGCTGGAGACG
>NZ_CDRNDK010001090.1:0-484 GCF_977012225.1 Planomonospora algeriensis
GATCGGGCGGAGCTGGTGGCGGGTCTGCG
Source organism: Planomonospora algeriensis (assembly GCF_977012225.1). Lineage (NCBI taxonomy): Bacteria > Bacillati > Actinomycetota > Actinomycetes > Streptosporangiales > Streptosporangiaceae > Planomonospora > Planomonospora algeriensis. The sequence goes on from NZ_CDRNDK010001090.1 coordinate 30, forward strand.
GGCGCTGGCCGAGGGCGCGGCCGGTGGATCAGCGTCGAGTGTGTCGGCTGGTGGTGTGCTGACCGGTGGTTCGGTGCCGGGTGTACCGGCGCCGGGTGTGGTGACGGGTCCGGGCGCGGGTTCGGGTGCGGGGGGCCGGTTGGCGTTCCTGTTCTCCGGTCAGGGCAGTCAGCGGGCGGGGATGGGGCGGGAGCTGGCCGAGGCGTTCCCGGTGTTCGCTGAGGCGTTGGCCGGGGTGTGCGCGGTGGTGGATCCGCTGCTGGGTCTGCCGGCGGGTGCGTCGGTGCGTGAGGTGATGTTCGCCGGTGAGACGGCGGCGGCGGGTGCGGGCGCGGGCGCGGTGGCGGATTCGGACTCGGTCTCGGGCGCGGGCGCGGGCGCGGGTTCGGGTTCGGGTTCGGGTGTGGGTTCGTTGGATGAGACGTGGTTGACGCAGCCGGCGTTGTTCGCGTTCG
>NZ_CDRNDK010001091.1:0-483 GCF_977012225.1 Planomonospora algeriensis
GAAGGCCGGGGCGGGAGGTCTTCCGGTGGCGGAGGGGTGAACCCGTCCGGGATATCGAAGTCCCAGTACTCGCTGGTCATCGAGACGAGCCCGTGCAGGGCGCGCTGGCTGCGCAGCGTGGTGGCGTGGGAGCGGACGCGCCGCACGCGGTCGTCGGTGGTGAGCCAGACCTCCCAGGTCATCCGGTCGGCGCCGTGCAGTCGCAGGTACTGATACAGGTCAGCGGCTACCGGATCCTCATCGTGGCGCGGTCGCAGCAGGAAGGTGTAGTGACGCAGTTCCTCCCCGTCCCGGTCTTCCCGGGCGAAGGACCGCATCTGCCCGCTGCGCTGAATCAGGGCGCTGGTCGGGCCCCACCCGCGATGGGTGTAGCCCGGGAGGCTTCTAGCCCAGATCCATCGCTTGCCGGTCTTGCGCTGCTCGGCCTCCGAAAGCCGGTGGTAGATCTCAGAACCGATCCGCAGCATGCGCACCGGCCCGTCT
>NZ_CDRNDK010001092.1:0-481 GCF_977012225.1 Planomonospora algeriensis
CCGTTCGGCGCCGTCAACCCGTTGCTCGCCCCATCCTGATTGACCGCACTGCCGCGGACGACCGCCAGCACCCGATGCCCGTTGCGGCGAGCGTCCGACAACCGCTCGACCAGCAGCACACCGACGCCCTCGGCCCAGCCCGCGCCATCGGCAGCCGCCGAGAACGCCTTGCACCGCCCGTCGGGCGCCAGACCCCGCTGACGGGAGAACTCGATGAACATGCCGGGTGTCGCCATCACCGTCACGCCGCCCGCCAGCGCCAGATCGCACTCGCCGTTCCGCAGCGCCTGCGCCGCCCAGTGCAACGCCACCAGCGACGACGAGCACGCCGTGTCCACCGTCACCGCCGGGCCCTCCAGACCCAGGGTGTAGGACACCCGGCCGGAAACCAGGCTTCCGCCGCTGGTCGAGGCGGGAGTACCGAGCCCGTAGTCGTGGTACATCACGCCGGCGAACACGCCCGTACGGCTGCCGCGCAACC
>NZ_CDRNDK010001093.1:0-479 GCF_977012225.1 Planomonospora algeriensis
CCCACCCCCAAGCACCTCCCGGTCCAGGCGATCAACCGCCGGTGGGCGCGGGTGTTCCTGCCGAAGATCGGCTGGGTGCGCTTTCGGCTGTCGCGGCCCCTGGGCGGGACCGTGAAGTCGGCGACCGTCTCGCGTGACGGCGCGCACTGGTTCATCGCGTTCCTCGTCGAGGACGGGCGGTGCACCCCGCAGGTCCATGCCCGCCCCGAGACGGCGGTCGGGGTGGACCGGGGCGTGATCACCGCCGCCGTCACCTCCGACGGGGAGTTCTTCGACCGCCGCCACGCCACCGCCACCGGCGTGTCCTGCCCCGAGCCGCCGAAGGAGGGCAAAGCCGAGCGGGCGACCTCGCAGGGCTACCTGACGCCCGGCGAGACCGAACGGTACCTGCGCCTGCAGCGGCGGCTGGCCCGCGCGACGAAGGGCTCGGGTCGGCGCAGGCGGGTGGTGCGCGCCCTGGGAGCGATCATGGGGCGGGT
>NZ_CDRNDK010001094.1:0-478 GCF_977012225.1 Planomonospora algeriensis
CGGTGGTCTTCAGTGGCCGGTTGTCGGTGGCGGGGCAGCCGTGGCTGGCCGATCATGCGGTGAACGGGACGGTGCTGCTGCCGGGTACCGGGCTGCTGGAGCTGGTGTTGCGGGCCGGGGACGAGGTGGGTTGTGCGCTGGTGCGGGAGCTGACGTTGCAGGCTCCGCTGGTGCTGCCGGTCGAGGGTGGTCTGCAGGTGCAGGTCGTCGTGGGGGCGGTGGAGGAGTCCGGGGTTCGGCGGGTGTCGGTCCATTCGCGTCCGGAGGGTGGGGTCGAGCTCGAGTGGACGGGGCACGCCGAGGGGTTGGTGTCGGCGGAGCGGTTGCCGGTGCCGGGTGTTGAGTTGGCGGTGTGGCCGCCGGCGGGTGCGGTGGCGGTGGATGTGGCGGACGCGTATGACGTGCTGTCGGGCATGGGGTACGAGTACGGGCCGGTGTTTCAGGGGTTGCGGGCGGCGTGGCGGCGGGATGGGGAGGT
>NZ_CDRNDK010001095.1:0-477 GCF_977012225.1 Planomonospora algeriensis
CGCCAGCCACGCGCCCCGGCTCAGCGACAGGGCCAGCGGGGGCAGCAGCAGCGCGGCGCCCAGGAGGACCGTCGCCCGGCGCCGGCCGCGCAGGGCCAGACCGAGCCCGAGCAGGACGATCAGGCCGTGGCTGACGACCGTCGCCATGCCCATCACGTCCTGGGCGCCGAAGGTGCCGACCGCCCGGACGTTCTCGCCTGCGTACGAGGCGCCGGTGCCGGTGAGGGCCTGCAGGCAGCCGACCGCTCCCTGGACCAGGGCGGCGCAGACGACCGCCCCGCCGGTCAGGCGCAGGGCCGACCGGTCCCGCAGTGCCGCGGCGACGGCCAGCGGGACCAGTACGAACACCTGAAGGTACCGGGCCAGTCCCGGCAGGCTCGCCATGACGTCGTGCGACGTGACGGTGGCCGCGCAGGCGGCGGCCACCGGCGGGACGAGCACCAGGGCGCGCAGGGGCGAGCCGCCGCCCGCCGCCAG
>NZ_CDRNDK010001096.1:0-475 GCF_977012225.1 Planomonospora algeriensis
GCGCGATGGTGCTCTACCAGAGCGCCTTCGCCGTCATCGTGGCCTGGTTCGACGGCCACGAGCGCGGCCGGGCCGGCGCGCTGCTGGCACTGACCGTCGTGGCCGGATTCGCCTCCACCATCTTCCTGCCGCTGTCTGGGCTCCTGGTGGAGCGGTTCGGCTGGCGCCAGGCCCTGGTGATCCTGGCCCTGCTCTACGGCGCGGCCGCGATCCCGCTGCACGCGCTCGTGCTGCGCCGCCGCGAGCGCACCGCCCACGCGCCCGCCGCGGCCGCACAGCGGGCCGCGATCACCCACGAGGCCGTCCGCCGCCGCCCGTTCTGGCTGCTGGCCGCCGCCTTCACCGCCCACGGCGGTGCCGCGGCCGTGATGGCGGTCCTGCTGATCGCCTACCTGGTCCACCTCGGTCATCCTCCCGTCGTGGCCGCCACGCTGGCGGGGCTGCTGGGCGTGCTGTCGGTGACCGGACGCCTGCT
>NZ_CDRNDK010001097.1:0-475 GCF_977012225.1 Planomonospora algeriensis
GCGCGATGGTGCTCTACCAGAGCGCCTTCGCCGTCATCGTGGCCTGGTTCGACGGTGACGAGCGCGGCCGGGCCGGCGCGCTGCTGGCGCTGACCGTCGTGGCCGGGTTCGCCTCCACGATCTTCCTGCCGTTGTCCGGGCTGCTGGTGGAGCGGTACGGCTGGCGCCAGGCCCTGGTGGTCCTGGCCCTGCTCTACGGCCTGGCGGCGGTCCCGCTGCACGCGTTCGCGCTGCGTGGCCGTACCCGTGCCGCGCGTGAGCCCGCCGCGGCCGAGCAGCGCGCCGGGATCGTCGGCCGAGCCGTCCGCCGCCGCCCGTTCTGGCTGCTGGTCGCCGCCTTCACCGCCAGCGGCGGCGCCGCGGCCGTGATGGCGGTCCTGCTGATCGCCTACCTCGTCCACCTCGGCCACCCTCCCGCCCTGGCCGCCACGCTGGCGGGGCTGCTGGGCGTGCTGTCGGTGACCGGACGCCTGCT
>NZ_CDRNDK010001098.1:0-466 GCF_977012225.1 Planomonospora algeriensis
CGGCGTGGAAGGAGCAGGTGAAGCACGTCGCGATCGACATGTGCACGATCTTCAAGGCGGCGGTGCGGGCCGCGCTGCCGCACGCGGTGCTGGTGGTCGACCACTTCCACCTGGTGCAGCTGGCCAACGCCGCCGTCACCGAGGTGCGCCGCCGGGTGACCGTGCAGGTCCGTGGCCGGCGGGGCCGCAAGGGCAACCGGGAGTGGGAGCTGCGCGGGCCGGTTGACCCGCTCAGCGGCCCGGATGCACGGCTCTCAACTCGATCCCATGATCGATGACCTGCATGCACTGCCGAAGAAGATCGGGCGGCCGATCCTGGACGCCTGGAACGCCAAGGAAGACCTCCTGGATCTGCTGGCTCTTGCTCGCGTTCATCCCGAGCGGCATGTCATCGCCGAGCGGTTGTTCCGCTTCTACGACCGGTGCGCCGCCTCGGGCCTGCCCGAACTGGAGCGGCTGGCCACGA
>NZ_CDRNDK010001099.1:0-466 GCF_977012225.1 Planomonospora algeriensis
CCGGGCGCACCGGCAAGCCCGTCGCCGACGGTGCCGTGGGCGCCCGGACGGTGTGGACCGCCGCGTTCACCGCCCTGGCGGCGTGCGTGCCGCTCTCCCTGGCCTCCGGTACGGCGGCCGGCGCCGTCCACCTCGCCGGCGTCGCCGCCGCCTGGGCCTACGACCTCGGGCTGAAGGGCACGGTGCTGTCCTGGGTCCCCTACGCCGTGGGTTTCGGCTCGCTGCCCGCCTTCGTCGCGCTCGGCCTGCCCGGACAGCCGTGGCCCGCCTGGTGGGCGGTGCTCGCGGCGGCGCTGCTCGGCTGCGGGGCGCACCTGGCCAACGTGCTGCCGGACATCCCCGGTGACCTGGCCACCGGGGTCCGCGGCTGGCCGCAGCGGCTGGGCCCGGACCGGGTCCGCGTCCTGGTCCCGGTGCCGCTCCTGGCGGCCACCTGCCTGCTCGTCCTGGCCCCGCCGGAGCCGCC
>NZ_CDRNDK010001100.1:0-464 GCF_977012225.1 Planomonospora algeriensis
GCCACCAGCCGCCGATCCCCCGGCCGGTCCTCCCGCACCACCACCGCCACATCCGCCACCCCCGGATGCCGCGCCAACACCGCCTCCACCTCCCCCGGCTCGATCCGGAACCCCCGGATCTTCACCTGGTGATCGGCCCGCCCCACGTACTCCAGACGGCCATCGGCCCGCCAGCGCACCCGGTCCCCGCTGCGGTACATCCGCTCCCCCACCGGACCGAACGGACACGCCACGAACCGCTCCGCCGTCAACCCCTGCCGGCCCGCATACCCCCGCGCCAACCCCGGACCCGCCACATACAGCTCCCCCGTCACCCCCGCCGGCACCGGATTCAAGAAGACGTCCAGCACGTACAACCGCAGATCCGCAATCCCCGTCCCGATCAGCCCCGCCGGACCGCCCGGCGCCAACGGCGCGTACGTCACATGCACCGTCGTCTCAGTGATCCCGTACATGTTCACCAG
>NZ_CDRNDK010001101.1:0-455 GCF_977012225.1 Planomonospora algeriensis
GCCCGCCGCACTCGGCCCCCGGCGGGCCGCCGCCGGCCACGGATCGACGATCACCGGGGGCGCGGCGGACAAGCCAAAGGCACGGGCGCTGACCGGCAGGCGGGGCACCCGCACCGGCGGCTTCGAAGAAACGGGCGGGTTCGCGGTCACCGCCCTCCATCGCGGAACGACGGCCGCGATCATGACCTCGCCGCTGTCCGGCGGATGCGGGCCGTACCCGGTCCTCGGTCCCGTCGGCCGCGCCGTCATCCCGGCGAGCGTGGGCACGTCTCGCCTCAGACCTCCGCGGGGGACCGCCGCCGGAAAGGCCCGATCATCCCCGCCACCTTCAAGCTATAGCGGGCAGGGGGGCTTGCGGCAAGCCCCCGGTGCCGGTCCAGAATTCGAGGCCGTGAGCCGGGCCGGCGCGCGCCGCGCGGAGGATCGGTGCGCGCCGTACGGCGGCGGGCGGGCGT
>NZ_CDRNDK010001102.1:0-455 GCF_977012225.1 Planomonospora algeriensis
GTACCCGGGCAGCACGCCGTACGCGCCGCCCGGCACGATGCCGCCGCGCGCGAACTTCTTCTGCTGGCCCGACGAGTCGCGGCCGCGCAGCCAGCCGATCACCCCGTCGATCAGCGACCCGGGGAACCGCCCGGCCATCTGCTGCCACGGCGTCTTGGTCCCGGCGAGCCGGACCGCGAGGGACTTCAACGGCGTCAGGGCCTTGTCCGCCAGGTAGGCGGCGCCCTTCTTGAACCAGTCGGTCCACGAGTCGCCGCTGTCCTTCTTCTTCGGGACGGTGCCGCCACCAGCGAACCGGGGCAGGTTCCCGCGCCGAGCGGAGTCGTTGACGGCGTTGATCCACCCCGTGCCGAGCCACCGCGCCGCCTCCGGCCGCAGCCACGCCTCACCCGGCGACACGGCGGCGAGCATCGTGTCCCGGCCCGGCGCGTACCCGGGCAGCACGCCGTACGCGC
>NZ_CDRNDK010001103.1:0-451 GCF_977012225.1 Planomonospora algeriensis
GCGCAGGCCGCGATGTCGCGCAGGCCGCCGGCCACGGCCGTGACCGACTCCGCCGTCCGCTCGTCGGCCAGCAGGAACGCCCGCTGCCGCCGGGCCAGGACCGGCAGCGAGAGCAGGAAGAGGCCGAGGCCGGCGATGAAGGGCGGCAGCACGAGCACGAGCACCTGCGGGATCAGCGCCGTCAGGCCGAGCACCACGCTCACCGCGGTGAACACGAAGGACCTGACGACCGTGACGACCGAGGCGAGGGCGTCGCGGGCCAGCTCCACCTGGAGGTTCGAGCGGGCCACCGCCGAGGCCTCCGTGCCCGGTCCCGGAGCGGCCGACCGGTCCAGCGCGCCCTCGACGACGTGGCCGAGCAGATCCTCCCGGAACGGCTCCACGATGGCGGCGACGGCCAGGACGGCCCGCTGCGCGCCGACCGCGGCGACCAGCCAGGCGGCGCCGAGGA
>NZ_CDRNDK010001104.1:0-450 GCF_977012225.1 Planomonospora algeriensis
CCTGCCTCCCAGCCGGCGGCGCGGGCCCGGCGGCCGGGTGCGGGTGAGCGCGGTACGAGGACCTCGCCTCCGGCCAGGGCGAGCTGGGGTTCTCCCGAGGTCGCGGCGGCCAGGACGGCCTGCCACGACTCGTCCGTGCCGTCGACGTCCAGCAGGACGAAGCGGCCGGGGTTCTCCGACTGCGCCGAGCGGATCAGGCCCCATACGGCGGCGCCGGGCAGGTCGTCGCCCGCCACCGCTCCTCGCGTGACGACGACCAGGGGGACGTCGGCGTACCGGTCCTGCTCCAGCCAGGACTGCGCCGCGGCGAGCACCTCGGTGGTCGCCGCCCGCGCCCCGTCCGCCGGGTCGGCGCCGGTGACCGGGTGGACGGGCAGGAGGCCAGCCGCGGCGGCGGTCCGTCCGGGTCCAGCGTGCCGACCCGGGCTCCGGCCGCCGCCAGGGCGGCGG
>NZ_CDRNDK010001105.1:0-448 GCF_977012225.1 Planomonospora algeriensis
CCGCCGCCCCGGTCACCGTACGGCCCGAGCCGCGGCAGGTGGTGCTGACCGCCGGGGACGGCGTCGTGACGGGCGGCTGGCAGGCTCCCCCCGGGGCCACGGGGGTCGTGGTGACCCGCGACGGGCGCCCCGTCCCGGTGGACGGCGCCGGATTCCGGGACCGGGACGTGCGCAACGGGACGGGCCACGTCTACGTGGTCTCCGCCGTCTACCCGGGCGGGTTCACCACACCGGGCGTGCGCCGTACGGTCACCCCGCGGGCGCGGCCCGAGCCGGTGGCCGGGTTCGACCTGGAACCGTGCCCCGGAGCCCCGGGACGGCTGCTCGTGCGCATGGCGGAACCCGCCGCGGGGACGGCCGAGTTCCTGGCCGTGGACGGCGCTCCGCCGTGGCCGTACGGCGCGACCGTCTCGGCGGCGGAGGCGCGCCGGGCGGCCGGCCGGTGCCG
>NZ_CDRNDK010001106.1:0-447 GCF_977012225.1 Planomonospora algeriensis
CCAGGTAGGAGATGATCGCGTGCTCGTCGATGCCCATGAACCGCACCGACAGCCCCGGTTCGTACTCGTCCACCAGCCCGGTGCGGCGCAGCCCCACGACGCCCTGGTCCTTCTCCCCCAGGCGCATCACCATGATCGAGGTCAGGCCGCCGCCGCTGATCGGGATCTTGTTGCAGGGCAGCATCGGCACGCCCCGCCACGCGGGCGCCTTCTGCCCGTTGAACTCCACGCTCTGCGGGTTGAGGCCCCGGCTGTTGCACTGGCGGGCGAACGCGGCGATCGCCTTGGGGTGGGCGAACAGGACGGTCGGGTTCTTCCAGACGGTGGCGAGCAGGTCGTCGAGGTCGTCGGGGGTGGGCGGGCCGGAGCGGGTGTGGATGCGCTGCTTGAGGTCGGCGTTGTGCAGCAGCCCGAACTCGCGGTTGTTGACCAGCTCGTGCTCCTGCC
>NZ_CDRNDK010001107.1:0-447 GCF_977012225.1 Planomonospora algeriensis
CTTCCGGTCGCCGCCGGCGGGCGCCGCCGCTCAGACGGCGCCGAGCGGGCGCAGCCACCGGGCGGGGACCCGGACCGTCACCGCCAGCGGCATCTCCACCACCCGGCCGGCGTCGTCGTACAACTCGCCGCGCACTCGATAGGCCACGCCCGGCTGCAGGCCGAAGACGTCGACCTGCTCCGGCGTGAGCTCGAGGTCGACGTCGCCGGACTCCACCACGCGCACCCCCTCGACCAGGTGCGGGCCGCAGGCGGTGACCGTCATCGTGAAGGTGCCGCCGCGCAGCGGGCCGTACTCCCGCTGGAGGGCGGCCGCCAGGTCGCCGTGCGGGTCATCGCCGGGCGAGGGCTCATCGGGCACGCGCACCAGGTAGGCGGCCCCGGCCACGATGCCCCCGGCGGCCCGCCCGCGCCGCCGTCCGCCCCCGCCTCCTTCGTCCCGGCGAGG
>NZ_CDRNDK010001108.1:0-445 GCF_977012225.1 Planomonospora algeriensis
CCTGGCGGAGGCGCGCTCGGCGCGCTGGCCCGCCACGGTCTGGGTACGGCGCTGCCGACCGCGCCGGGCGCCTTCCCCTGGACCACCCTGGCGGTCAACGGCCTCGGCTGCCTGCTGATCGGGGCGCTCGCCGTGATGCTCGTGGCGCTGGAACCCCACCCGCTGGCCGGCCCCTTCCTGTCCACCGGAGTGCTGGGCGGGTTCACCACCTTCTCCTCCTTCGCCGTGGACGTGGAGGGGCTGGTCCGGCTGGGCCGGCCGGTCACGGCGTTCACCTACCTCGTGGCCACCCCGGCCCTGGCGGTGTCGGCCGCGCTCGCCGGGACGGTGCTGGCGAAGCGGATGCGGCGAGCGCGGCGGGAGCGCCGGGCGGGGATGAGCCTGCTGCTGGTGGCGGTGGGCGGCGCGGCCGGGGCGACACTGCGGCACCTGGCCGCCTCGCGCT
>NZ_CDRNDK010001109.1:0-441 GCF_977012225.1 Planomonospora algeriensis
TGTCCTCGGTCGCCTTGGCGGTCTCCTGGGCCAGGTCCTTGACCTCCCCGGCCACGACCGCGAACCCCTTGCCGGCGTCGCCGGCGCGCGCGGCCTCGATGGTGGCGTTGAGCGCGAGCAGGTTCGTCTGCTCGGCGATCGAAGTGATCGTCTTGATCACCGAGCCGATCTCCGCCGACGAGGCGCCGAGCTTGGCGACGGTCTCGTTGGTGGAGGTGGCCACGGCGACCGCCTGCGAGGCCACGGTGGCGCCCTCGTTGGCGTTGTGCGCGATCTCCCGGATGGAGGCGCCCATCTCCTCGCTGCCGGCCGAGACCGTCTGCACGTTGTGCGAGACCTGCCCGGCGGCGGCGGCGACGTTGCCCGCCTGGGTGGAGGCCTCGTCCGCCGAGGCGGCGATCCGGTCGCTGACGCCCGACAGCTCGGTCGAGCTGGCCGCCA
>NZ_CDRNDK010001110.1:0-440 GCF_977012225.1 Planomonospora algeriensis
CCGCGGCACCCGGCGGTCCCGCGGTCGCCGGGCCGTACCGCGGCACCCGGCGGTCCCGCGTCGCCGCGCCGGCCCACGGCCCGTGTCGTGGAGCCGGCCTCGTCCCTGCCCGCTCTGGAGCTGCTCGCCCGCAACGCCGGTCTGCCCGGCCTCTCCCGCGCCTCCGCGATCCTCAGCATGGCCGACGCGGGCGGCGTCGCGGCCGGAGTGGGTTTCCCCGGCCTGCCCTTCGGGGTACCGGGATATCCCGGTCTGGTCTGGGTGGAGTTCCTGTCGCCCACCCCGGATCTGCCCGGCCTGCCGAGTGCGCCGTCGGCCGTCGCCGGTTTCCCCTCGGTGCCCTCGGTGCCGTCGTTCGCGAACGCCGCCGGTGTGCTGTCGGGCGGTGCCGCGCTGGCTCTGCCGGCGCCGATGCCGCTGCCCCGCCGGGCCGGCGGAAA
>NZ_CDRNDK010001111.1:0-438 GCF_977012225.1 Planomonospora algeriensis
ACCGCCCGCTCCGGCTGGGCTCCATCAAGTCGAACATCGGCCACGCGCAGGCCGCGGCCGGTGTGAGCGGTGTGATCAAGATGGTGATGGCGCTGCGCAACGGCGTGATGCCGCGGACGCTGCACGCCGAGGAGCCCAGTCCGCATGTGGACTGGTCGGCGGGTGCGGTGGAGCTGCTGACCGAGGCCCGTGCCTGGGAGGCCGGGGACGGTCCGCGCCGGGCCGGTGTCTCGTCGTTCGGGATCAGCGGCACGAACGCGCACGTGCTGCTGGAGGAGGCGCCCGCCGAGTCCGTCGAGTCCGGCGGAGCCGGTGAGTCCCGCGAACCGGGGTCGGGCGGGGTGGAGTTGCCCGTGGTGCCGTGGGTGGTGTCGGCCAGGGATGAGCGGGCGCTGGCGGCTCAGGCGGGCCGGTTGCACGCGTGGGCGGCCTCGCGTG
>NZ_CDRNDK010001112.1:0-437 GCF_977012225.1 Planomonospora algeriensis
CCTGGCGGCCGGCGCCGTCGCGCGCTCACCCACTGGCCCGTGGGCACGGCCCTGGCCGGACTGGCCGGCTGGTTCCTGCCGGGGGCGCTCGGCCCGGACCACGAGCACACGCGGGCCATGGAGCGGATCGAGGCCATCGCGGACTGGGCCGAGATGCTCCGCGACGTCCTCGTCGCCCCGACGAGGCTGCAGCAGGTCGTCACCGCGACCGCGCCGATCGCACCGGCGGCGATCCGGCCCCGGATCGTCTGGCTGGCCGCCCGCGTCGGCCGGGGCGAGCCGCTCCCCGCCGCGCTCCGGCAACTCGCCGACGAGCTCGCCGATCCGACCGGCGACCTGGTGTGCGCCGCGCTGATCCTGGCCGCCGGGCGGCGGGCCGACCGGCTCGGCGTCCTGCTCGGCGCGGTGGCCGAGGCCGCCCGCGCACACGCCTCCGT
>NZ_CDRNDK010001113.1:0-430 GCF_977012225.1 Planomonospora algeriensis
GGGGCTGCTGGACCAGGGGAGGGGCTCGGGGGGCCTGGAACAGCGGCTGGAACACCGCGGCGGGGGCCTGGAAGGTCACCGAGGGCACTTCGGCGCGCCCCTGGACGGTCAGTCCGAACGGATCGGTGAACAGACCCGGCCGGTCCTCGCCGGACTCCTCCTCGGCCGGCGCCTCAGCGGGCACCGAGAGCAGCAGCGACGCCGCGACCTCCGCGGCCTCGGCCGTGGTCAGGTCGACGGGCGGCTCCGGCTCGGCCTCCGCGGCGACCTCGGCGGCCTTCTTGCGCGTGCGGGTCCGCTTGGCCGGGGCGGCGGGGCGCTCCTCGGCGGCTCCGGCCTCCGGAGCGGAGACCTCCTCAGTGGAGACCTCCTCCACCGCTGCGGGCTCGGCCGCGGCCTTGCGGGTACGGCTGCGCCGCGCGGGCGGCGC
>NZ_CDRNDK010001114.1:0-427 GCF_977012225.1 Planomonospora algeriensis
GCCGGTCGGGCGGGGGAGCGGGCGGCGGCTGGGCGCAGGGAGGACTTCGAGGCCGCGCTGGCCGCGTGCGCCGGGGCGCGCGACGTGGTCCGCCAGGTGCCCGGCGATCTGCCCGGGGACGACCCGGCCGCCGCGGACTGGGAGTGGGGGTTCGAAGCGATCGAGCAGGTGGGCCAGATCGCCGTCGACGTCCTCAAACGCGCCGTCTGGCTGGCGCCGCTGCCCGACCGGGAGCTCCGCCGCAGGCTCCGGGAGCGCAGGCGCGAACTCCACGAGACGCTCGCGGACCTGGCGCGGGCCCGCTGGGAGGAAGAGGGGTTCTGGACCGGGCAGGCCCGGTTGCTCCCCCTGCCGCCGCCCGATCCGCGCCACCGCCGGCGGGTGCTGTACGGCTGGCTGGCGGGGGCGACGGCCCGGACGGCGCCCG
>NZ_CDRNDK010001115.1:0-427 GCF_977012225.1 Planomonospora algeriensis
CGGGCAGCCGGGCCGCGTCCAGGCGGGCGGCGGTGAGGCGGGCCTCCACCTCGGCCCGCAGGCCGGGAAGGACCGCCAGCCTCCCGTCGGCGGCGGCCTGCTCGCCGGTCAGGCGGACGATCTCCGCCTCCACCCGCTCGCGGTCGTGGAGCAGCGCGGCCAGCCGCGGTTCCTCGGCGCGCACCCCCTCCAGCCGGGTGATCTCGTCCAGCCGCTCGCGTTCCAGCGCGGTCAGGCGGTCGGGACCCGCCGGCCGGGCCCCGCCGTACCGGAGGTCCGGGTCCAGGAGGGGGGCGGCGCGGTTGAGCGCGTCGGCGGCCAGGCTGCGGGCCTTGGCGGCGGCTCGGCGCGCTGCTCGGCCTCCCGGATCAGCGGGAACACCCGGTCGCCGGGCCGCCGTCGGCCAGGACGGCCTACCAGGTCGGCC
>NZ_CDRNDK010001116.1:0-424 GCF_977012225.1 Planomonospora algeriensis
GGCGCGTCCGGCGCGTCCGGCGCGTCCGGGCGGGCCGCGAGGGTGTGCGCGGCGGGCAGGTCGCAGAAGCGCACCGGCACGCCCGCCTCGGTCGCGTAGCGGATCGCCTGCCATTCCGGGGAGAAGACGGCGAACGGCCAGAACGCCGCCTTCGACGGCTCGCCCGGCACGTGCGCCAGCAGCGCCACCGGCGGCCGCAGGTCGGGGTCCCGCGCCAGGTCCACGAGCCCGTCGGCCTCCGGCGGGCCCTCGATGAGCACGACGTCGGGCTTCAGCCGCTCCAGCTCCGCGCGCAGGGAGCGCGCCGAGCCCGGCCCGTGGTGCCGTACGCCGAGGACGTGCACGTTCATCGCTCGCCTCCTGTCGTGATGCGGACCGCCGGGGTGCCCGGCCCGCCGGCGCTCCCGGGGCGGCCCGGGAGCGC
>NZ_CDRNDK010001117.1:0-409 GCF_977012225.1 Planomonospora algeriensis
GGCCCGGTGCCGAGTCGTTCGGCCGGCAGCGTCATCGGTCATCTCCGGGGTGGGCGCCGGACTCCGGGCCGCGGGCGCGTGGCGGGGAGCCGATTCGCACGGTCTCCGCAGGACGTCACCCGGGCCGGCTGAGAACCGATCGGGAGAACCGATCGGGAGCCCGTCCGCCCGCGTGCTCCGTGCGAACCCGCGGATCGCCTCCGGGGATCATCACCGCATGCTACAGATGGTTCCGTCAGCACTACTCAGAGTGATGAGATTCGCCGAGGAGAACCATGACCTTTCCCCCCCCGGACCGCAGGCCGTACCCGTCGCGACGGGCGTCGCACCCCGCGCCCGGTGCTGCCCGGCCCGATCGCCGTGCTCGCCGCGGCACTCGCCACAGCCCTCGCCGCGGCGCTCGCCGCAA
>NZ_CDRNDK010001118.1:0-407 GCF_977012225.1 Planomonospora algeriensis
CGGCCATCCATTTGCGTCCCAGCGAGGCGGCGTACGGATCGAGCGGTGCCGCGGGGGAATCCTGCGTCGTCATGACCGCGACCGTAGCGGTCCGCCGCTGCGACCGACAGGCTCCCGAGAAGGATCGCAACGGCCACCCGGGTTCCGGAAACAACGGCTTCCGAAACTTCTGCGGCCGGTCAAGTTCGGGGCCCGGATCCTGCGCCGGGCCCTTCTCGTCTCGCTCTGCTTCTGGCTGATCAGATCGGGTTCCTTGGGACCGGTACGCGGGAATCCGGAGGAAGCAAGGCGCCCATGGCATGGTTGTGGTGCGGCCAGCAGCCGCACCACGAGTGCTTGGAGTCAGTCTGCCGAAGGCCGGGGCGGGAGGTCTTCCGGTGGCGGAGGGGTGAACCCGTCCGGGATAT
>NZ_CDRNDK010001119.1:0-404 GCF_977012225.1 Planomonospora algeriensis
CAGCCTAGCGATCAGATCAGCCGACTCCCTGTCGCATTTGACTTGACACCTTCCGGAGTTCGACGCCGGGCAGAAGCCGACCGCCGAGCGGATCGCCGCCGCCTGCCGGTCGGTGTGGAACACCGCCCTGGAGCAGCGCCGCGCCTACCGCCGCCGGGGCGCGTTCATCGGCTACGCCGAGCAGTGCCGGCAGCTCGCCGACGCCAAAAAGGACTTCCCCTGGCTGGCAGAGGCGCCCGCGCAGGCGCTGCAGCAGACGCTCAAGGACCTGGATCAGGCGTGCCGGCGGCACGGCACCTGGACGGTCCGCTGGAAGACCCGGGCCCGGTGGACGCCGTCGTTCCGGTTGCCCACCCCCAAGCACCTCCCGGTCCAGGCGATCAACCGCCGGTGGGCGCGGGTGT
>NZ_CDRNDK010001120.1:0-400 GCF_977012225.1 Planomonospora algeriensis
CGGCTACCGCCCCGACCACTCCATCGCGGGCGAGCTGCGCCTGGACCTGGACGCGGTCCTCGGCTCCACCCGCGCCCTGGCACCGCTGATCGACCCCAACCACCACTCGTGCGGCACCGTGCCCGCGCACGGCGCCGCCGAGCTCGCCCACCCGGAACCCGGCTACTACGCCGTCGGCGTCAAGTCCTACGGCCGTGCCCCGACGTTCCTGATGGCCACCGGTTATGAGCAGGTCCGCTCGGTCGTGGCCGCGCTGGCCGGGGACTGGCAGGCGGCCCGCGAGGTGCAGCTGGAGTTGCCGGAGACCGGCGTGTGCTCGTCGAACCTGGCCGAAGCCCAGGAGGTGCGGGTCGGGCTGGCCACCGGGATCAGCGGCGGCCTGCTGGCCACCCCGCTGCCC
>NZ_CDRNDK010001121.1:0-393 GCF_977012225.1 Planomonospora algeriensis
GCTCGGGTCGGCGCAGGCGGGTGGTGCGCGCCCTGGGAGCGATCATGGGGCGGGTGCGGCGGCGGCGGGCGGACTTCAACGCCCAGGCCGCGCACCGGCTGACCCGCGACTACGCGCACATCGTGCTGGAGGACCTGAACGTGCGCGGGATGACCGCGGCGGCGTCCGGCACGGCCGAGGCGCCGGGTGCGCGGGTGGCGCAGAAGTCGGGGCTGAACCGGGCGATATTGGACAAGGGCTGGTACGGGCTGGAGGTCGCGGTGCGCGCCAGGGCCCGCTACACCGGCAGTGTCGTCAGTACGGTTCCGGCCGCGTACACGTCCCAGACGTGCTCGGTGCCGGCCTGCGGGCGGGTGGATGCGAAGAGCCGCGAGAGCCAAGCGGTCTTCCGCT
>NZ_CDRNDK010001122.1:0-391 GCF_977012225.1 Planomonospora algeriensis
AACTTGGCCACAAAGATGCTCGCGTCCACTATGCAAATCTCAAACAACAAACAGCCACCGACCAGCCCCGCCACCAGACACCCGCGCAAGCGAAGACTTCAACAGTCCCCACCCGGCGAACCGGTATGACAGAAGATCGGCCCCGTCCGAGGATCACAACGAACCCCCCGCCCCGACGACTCGGGGCGAGCCGGAACGCGACCCCCCGCCTACCGGCGGGAGCCGCGCCCCTTCGGTCCGTTTCCTCAGGACCCAACAGTGTGCTGCAGACCAGCCCCGACCCCCTGACGACCCCGTTCCCACTCCCGACCCCCTCTCCCGAAGAAGAAGCGATCAGGCGGTACTAGCGGCCCGGCGACCCGGACTGCTGACTAGCCAGTGCTCCACTAAT
>NZ_CDRNDK010001123.1:0-390 GCF_977012225.1 Planomonospora algeriensis
TGCGCCGGCTGTCGTCGCCCGATGACCTGGTGGCCACCAACGCCCACTGCCGGGTGCCTGGCCGGAAGACGTGCGATCCGCGGCATTTCTGGATTTCGGCGTTGTCCGAGCGGCGGGTCCTGGTCGAGGGATGGTCGTACACCGCCAAGGACAACGAGCACCTCATGAAGCACGGGAGGTTCAGTCCGTTCTGGGACGCCGGGCGGCTGGCGGCCAATGACGGGTTCTTCCGCGATCCATCGGCGGAGTCCGCCGAGCGGCTGCGGACGGAGTACGGGGTCCGGTGGCTTTTCGTGGACACGCGCTTCGGCAGGCCCTCGGTGCCGCTGCGCACCGTCGCGGAGCTCCGGTTCC
This sequence comes from Planomonospora algeriensis, assembly GCF_977012225.1. Taxonomy (NCBI): domain Bacteria; kingdom Bacillati; phylum Actinomycetota; class Actinomycetes; order Streptosporangiales; family Streptosporangiaceae; genus Planomonospora; species Planomonospora algeriensis. The sequence goes on from NZ_CDRNDK010001123.1 coordinate 355, forward strand.
GGCGGGGGGTCTGCGAGGTCTACGAACTGGTCGCGG
>NZ_CDRNDK010001124.1:0-388 GCF_977012225.1 Planomonospora algeriensis
ACGCCACGCAGTCGCGGCCGTCCCGGATCAGGTGCACGAACTGCGCGTCCGGGAACAGCCGCCGGATCACGTCGACCTGGTGGTGGTGGCCCGACCGCCGGTCGGCCCAGCGCGGCCTGCCGTGCCGCGCGGCGTAGGAGCGGAAGGCGATGCCGATCGCCGATCCCAGCGTGGGCGGCCCGACGACGACGTCCTCGACGAACCGGTCCCCGTCGAGACCGAGTTCCTCGAACCCGGTGTCGCCGTCCCGTACGATCCACCGGCCCAGCCGCCGCCGGTTGGGCTCCTCCCGCAGGTCGCCGAAGGCGAACCGGTAGTAGTAGCCGGGCACCGTGAAGCGGGTCTCCGGCGGCACCGCGATGCGCGGGTGCGCGTGCAGCATGAGCTG
>NZ_CDRNDK010001125.1:0-386 GCF_977012225.1 Planomonospora algeriensis
GACGATCGGGCGGTCAGCGCTGGAGGATGGCCCGTTCGCCTTCGCCGGCCGGTTCCTCGAAACCGGCCAGGTAGCGGTCGAGCAGTTCTTCGGAGACCGTTACGGCGTTCGCGCCCCGGACGGTGTTGCGTACCTCTTCGGCGGCGCCCTTGTGCCGCTCGTACTCGTCCGGCGCGAACTCCGCCCCGTCCCGTCCGAAGCGCCGCCAGATCTCCTCGTCGATCGAGAGCCGGGTGTAACCGCTCTCCTCCAGAGCCAGGGCGTACGTCGTCTTGCCGGACCCGGCGAGACCGCACATCATCACGACCGTACGGTCCGGAGTGCCCGCAGTCCCGCAGGGCATGACCTCCTCCATGTCGATCAAGGCTATCGCCTCGGTCGGAGCT
>NZ_CDRNDK010001126.1:0-382 GCF_977012225.1 Planomonospora algeriensis
GCATCCTGTACGCCGACCGCTACGGCCCGATGCTGACGGCCCTGGGCGCCGACCATCGCGGGGTGAGCCGCTTCTACTACCTCGATGTGCCGTTCGCCGAGACCCTGCGCCGGCACGCCACCAAGCCCACCGCCGGCGCCTACGGCGAAGCGGAGATGCGCCGGTGGTATCGGCCGCGGGACCTGCTCGACGATGGACGCGAGGAGATCATCGGCGTCGGCAGCTCGCTGCAGGAGACCGTCCGGCGGATCCTGACCGACACCCGCCTGCACCGCTGATCCTCAGCTCGAAGGTCGCCACCATAGGCGCGTGGTCAGAGTCGGGGTGCTTGCGGTCGACGGCGAAGGCGGCCATGCGACCTGCCGTTCGTGGCCTGCGTGAT
>NZ_CDRNDK010001127.1:0-379 GCF_977012225.1 Planomonospora algeriensis
GCACCTGATCCGGGACGGCCGCGACTGCGTGGCGTCGCTGAAGGAGATGCCCTGGCACACCGGGACCGTGCACAGCTCGGTCTCCGTCTGGGCCGAGGCGATCGACTTCGCCCGCAACCGGGCGCCGAAGCTGCCCGCCGGCAGCTACCACGAGCTGCGCTACGAGGACCTGACGCGTGACCCCGAGGCTCAGCTGCGCGGGCTCTGCGCCTTCCTGGGCGAGGACTTCGATCCGGTCATGTGCGAGCCGAAGCGGGTGGCGGGCATCGCCGTACCCGGTCACAAGACCTGGCACGCGCGGACCCACGGTGAGGTGACCACCGTGCGGTCGGGCTCGTGGCGGGACCGGCTGAAGCCGTGGGAGGTCTCGCTGTGCGAG
>NZ_CDRNDK010001128.1:0-365 GCF_977012225.1 Planomonospora algeriensis
GACGGTGGACACGGCGTGCTCGTCGTCGCTGGTCGCCCTGCACCTGGCGGCGCAGGCGCTGCGCTCGGGTGAATGCGACCTGGCCCTCGCGGGTGGTGTCGCGGTGATGGCGACGCCCGGAACCTTCATCGAGTTCTCCCGCCAGCGCGGTCTGGCGCCCGACGGCAGGTGTAAGTCCTTCAGTGCCACGGCGGACGGCACCGCATGGGGTGAGGGCGTCGGTGTGCTGCTGGTCGAGCGGTTGTCGGACGCGCGCCGCAACGGGCATCAGGTGCTGGCGGTCGTGCGGGGCAGCGCCATCAATCAGGACGGGGCGAGCAACGGGTTGACGGCGCCGAACGGGCCGTCGCAGCAGCGGGTGATCC
>NZ_CDRNDK010001129.1:0-365 GCF_977012225.1 Planomonospora algeriensis
GAACCCGGTCGCGGCCCGGCTCACCTCCGCCCAGCTCCGGCTGGCCGGGCTCCCCCTCCTCACCCCGGAGAAGGCCCAGGACAAGGCCGTCCTCGTCGACCGGTGACCCGCCCCGTCCCGCGCGGCGCGGGACCGGAGGAGGAGCGGGACCGGAGGAGAAGAAGGTCAAGGGCGGGTATGGAGATGTTCCGCTAGTCGCAGAGAGTCGGTTCCGGCGGGCGCGGGGTCGCCATGCTGGCAGGACGAGGGCCTGCTCGATCCGGATCGGGGGATCCGCCGCGGGACCGGGCCGTCCGCCGACTTTCACGGGGGTTCGTTGTGATGCAGTCCGACCGGCCGATATTCGTGATCGGCTGCCCGCGTTC
>NZ_CDRNDK010001130.1:0-362 GCF_977012225.1 Planomonospora algeriensis
GCCGCCTCCACCAACGAGACGGTCGCCAAGCTCGGCGCCTCGTCGGCGGAGATCGGCAGCGTGATCAAGACGATCACCTCGATCGCCGAGCAGACGAACCTGCTGGCCTTGAACGCCACCATCGAGGCGGCGCGGGCCGGGGACGCGGGCAAGGGCTTCGCGGTCGTGGCCGGGGAGGTCAAGGACCTGGCCCAGGAGACCGCGAAGGCGACCGAGGACATCTCCAAGCGGGTCGAGGCGATCCAGGCCGACACCGAGAGCGCGGTCGCGGCCATCGCCGAGATCAGCGAGATCATCAGCAGGATCAACGACTACCAGCTGACCATCACCTCCGCAGTGGAGGAGCAGACCGCCACCACCGG
>NZ_CDRNDK010001131.1:0-359 GCF_977012225.1 Planomonospora algeriensis
CACACGCCTCGACCCGCACCCGCGCACCCAGCCCGGACAACTCCGCCACCAGCTCGGCCGCACCCGGCGCCCGCGCACCACTCCGGCTGACCAGCAGCAGATGCCGCACCCCGTAAGCGGTGACCAGATGCCGGGCCGCCAACGCGCCCAGCCCACTCAGACCACCGGTGACCAGCACCGTGCCCTGCGGCCCGAACACCGCAGCCCGCTCCTGCCCCACCGGTGCGGCCGCCCGCACCAGCCGCGGCGCCCACACCGCACCCGCCCGCACCGCCAGCTGCGCCTCACCCGAAGCCAGCGCCCGACCCACCGCATCCCCATCCAGCGGACCGGCCTCCACATCCAGCAACACCAACCGG
>NZ_CDRNDK010001132.1:0-354 GCF_977012225.1 Planomonospora algeriensis
GGCACGTGCGGACCTTCAGCCCGTGGAAGTACGACATCGACGCCGCCGCCCGCCGACTGCTGGACGCCCACGGCTGGACCGCCCCTGATGAGGACTGGCTGCCCACCGGCGCCGAGCTCGTCGAGGACTACCTCACCCCGCTGGCCGCCCACCCCGCGATCGCCCCGCACCTGCGCCTGAACGCCAAGGTCACAGGCATCAGCCGGGCCGGGTTCGACCGAGTCCGCACCACCGGCCGTGACACCGCCCCGTTCCTGATCCGCCTCGCGGACGGCACCGAGATCACCGCCCGCGCCGTGGTGGACGCCTCCGGCACCTGGCGCACCCCGAACGTGCTCGGCGCCTCCGGGCTGC
>NZ_CDRNDK010001133.1:0-351 GCF_977012225.1 Planomonospora algeriensis
GAAGCTCGGCAGGCGGCTCGTCCTGGCCGGTGTGGTCGGGATCCTGCTTCCCCTCGGCCTCTTCGGATGGGCATGGCTGATGGCCGCGCTCTTCCCGGACTCTCCCCTATGCGGGCACTACACCGGCTGTCTCGGCTTCCTCGTCCAGGCATGGGCGGTCGGGCGGTGGGTCGCGATCGTCCTCGCCTGGCCGTTGCTGTATCTGCTGCGGGTACGGCCGGCCTGGCCCGTCGCCCTCCTGGCCGTCCTCTTCCTGGCGACGATCTGGCGACTCGCCGAAGCGCTGCCGTTCTCGCTGGCCGACGTCTCCCTCAAGCTCATCGTTTTCAGCGGCGTGATCGCCTACCCGGC
>NZ_CDRNDK010001134.1:0-344 GCF_977012225.1 Planomonospora algeriensis
CCAGGCCGATGCGCTCGTGCCCGAGGTCGACCAGGTGCTGTACGGCCAGCCGCGCCGCGGCCCAGTCGTCCGGCGAGATGAACGGGGCCTGCACGTCGCCCGAGTGCCCGTTGAGCAGGACCAGCGGCACGCCCTGCCCGAGCAGCCGGGTGTAGCGGTCCTGGTTGGCGGTGACGTCGGCGTGCAGTCCGGAGACGAAGATGATGCCGCTCACCCCGCGGTCGACGAGCAGCTCGGTGAACTCGTCCTCGGCGGCGCGCCGGGCAGCCGGGTGCACAGCAGCGGCGTGTAGCCGTGCTGGGTGAGCGCCTTCTCGATCGCCTGCGCGAAGGCCGGGAAGATCG
>NZ_CDRNDK010001135.1:0-339 GCF_977012225.1 Planomonospora algeriensis
GATGACCATGTCCGCGAGGAAAGCCAGCGGGCCGATGCCGTACAGCACGAGCAGGGCCGCAGCTGCGCTCCGCGCGGCCATCCGCCCGATCCGAGGCCGATCGCGACGCGTGCTCAGCCAGTGCGCGGCGAAGCCGAAGGCCACCGCCGGCGCGCCCGCGGCCCACAGAACAGGCAGGAAACTCTCCATATTCCACAGGCGATACTGGGCGGAGAAGTAGAGGTCGACGCCGGGGCAGAAGGCGCCGTAGCTGAAAAACCCGAAACCCTGCTCTGACAGGGACAGCAGGTAGACCGCGCCGGCGGCGGCGATGGTCAGGGCGGCGGCCCACCATGATCG
>NZ_CDRNDK010001136.1:0-337 GCF_977012225.1 Planomonospora algeriensis
TGGCCGCCACGCTGGCGGGGCTGCTGGGCGTGCTGTCGGTGACCGGACGCCTGCTCACCACCGGCCTGCAGACCCGCCTGCCCGCAGCGCTCATCGCCGCGGCGATCTTCGCCCTGCAGGGGGTGGCCGCGGCGCTCCTGCCGCTGGCCGGGCGGACGGTGCCGGGCGCCATCGGCTGCGTGCTGGGGTTCGGGCTCGGCTTCGGCATCGCCTCCATCACCCTGCCCCACCTGCTCGTGGACCGGTACGGCACCGCCGCCTACGCCACCCTGTCGGGGCGCATCGCGTTCTTCTCCGTCGCGGCCAAGGCATCGGCCCCGCTCAGCGCGCTCGCCCT
>NZ_CDRNDK010001137.1:0-337 GCF_977012225.1 Planomonospora algeriensis
GTCGGTGGGCGGGCACTGGTCGGCGGTCGTGATGCGGCCTGAGCCGAAGTCGGTCGCCGGCACCAGTCCCAGCACGGCCAGTGCGGCCGCGCCCGCCACGGCCCGTCGCGACCGGCGCGTTCGCAGGGCGCGGATCAGGACGCGGGCCAGGGCGCGCAGGCGGTGGCGAGGCCGTCGCACGGCCGCCAGCATGCACAGCGCGGCCAGTACGGGTGCCGCGGTCTGGTCGAGGAAGAACTGCACTCCTTCCCATCCTCCCCACGAGGAGAGGCAGTCGCGGTTGATGACCATGTCCGCGAGGAAAGCCAGCGGGCCGATGCCGTACAGCACGAGCAGG
>NZ_CDRNDK010001138.1:0-337 GCF_977012225.1 Planomonospora algeriensis
GTCGGTGGGCGGGCACTGGTCGGCGGTCGTGATGCGGCCTGAGCCGAAGTCGGTCACCGGCACCAGTCCCAGCACGGCCAGTGCGGCCGCGCCCGCCACGGCCCGTCGCGGCCGGCGCGTTCGCAGGGCGCGGGTCAGGACGCGGGCCAGGGAGCGCAGGCGGTGGCGGGGCCGTCGCACGGCCGCCAGCATGCACAGCGCGGCCAGTACGGGCGCCACGGTCTGGTCGAGGAAGAACCGTACTCCTTCCCATCCTCCCCACGAGGAGAGGCAGTCGCGGTCGATGACCATGTCCGCGAGGAAAGCCAGCGGGCCGATGCCGTACAGCACGAGCAGG
>NZ_CDRNDK010001139.1:0-334 GCF_977012225.1 Planomonospora algeriensis
GCTCCCCGCGCTGTCCCGCACGGCATCAGGCCCGACCCCGCACCCGGACCGGCGGGCACCCGCGCAGACGCCGTCGAGGCCGCCACCCGCACAACCGGGTGGCGGCCTCGACGCGTTCCCGGCCCGGAACCGCTGGACCCGGCAGCGGACCCGCATCAGCGTCGAGGGGTGTTTACGGCGTAAACACTTTCGACGCTGATGCGTTCTCGTGAAGACGGATGCTCAGAGGGTCGGCTGCCGCTTGCCGTACTCCTCCGCGGCTGCGAGCAGCACGCTCAACGGGATCATCGCTTGACCGTCCACGAGGCTCGCGACGATCGCCTCGCGGATCAAC
>NZ_CDRNDK010001140.1:0-330 GCF_977012225.1 Planomonospora algeriensis
CCGTCGAACCAGGCCACGATGACGGCGAAGGCGCTCTGGTAGAGCACCATCGCGCTCGCGACGCCGATGGCGGCGAACACCGCGTACAGCTGCGGCAGGTTCTCCACCTGTGACCAGGCCAGTACGGCGAGCGTGCCGAGGACCGATCCGGCGGTCATCAGGCCGCGACCGCCGCGGGCGTCCAGCCGGCGGCCCACCACCGGTGCGCACAGCGCCGAGACCAGCACCGAGCAGGTCAGGGCGGCGGCGATCTGGGCGGTGGAGGCGTGCAGGTCGGCCGCCATGGGCAGCAGGAAGACGGAGAAGGCGTAGTAGAGCACGCCGTAGCCG
>NZ_CDRNDK010001141.1:0-325 GCF_977012225.1 Planomonospora algeriensis
AGGTGGCGCGGGTTCGCCAGGTGCTCATCGTCGCTCGTGGTGACCAGGGAGGCGACGCCCAGGTCGATCCCGGCCACCGCGCCCATGGCGGGCAGAGGTTCGGCGGGCACGTCGTCGCACGACAGGATCACGTACCAGCGGGAGCCCTCCCGCTTGACGGCGATCGTCTTCACCTTCCCGCGCACGGGCCGGTGCCGGTGCACCCGGACGTGCCCGACACCCTGGAGACGAACGAACGTGGTGGTCGGGTGCTCGGGTTGGGAGTCCCATCGGCAGCCGTCGCCGTCCTTGGGCCAGGTGACGGTGTCGAACCGGCCGCGGCCTT
>NZ_CDRNDK010001142.1:0-325 GCF_977012225.1 Planomonospora algeriensis
AGGTGGCGCGGGTTCGCCAGGTGCTCATCGTCGCTCGTGGTGACCAGGGAGGCGATGCCCAGGTCGATCCCGGCGGCGGCTCCGGTGGCGGGCAGGGGCCGGGCGGGTACGTCGTCGCACGACAGGACCACGTACCAGCGGGAGCCCTCCCGCTGCACGCTGATCGTCTTGATCCGGCCCTTCACGGGCCGGTGCCGGTGCACGCGGACGTGCCCGACGCCCTGGAGACGGACGAACGTGATGGTCGGGTGCTGCGGTTGGGAGTCCCACCGGCAGCCGTCGCCGTCCTTGGGCCAGGTGACGGTGTCGAACCGGCCGCGGCCTT
>NZ_CDRNDK010001143.1:0-322 GCF_977012225.1 Planomonospora algeriensis
CCAGGAGGAACGATCATGAGCAGTGGATGCTGCGGCCCGGCCGCCCCCGCCGAGCAGAGCGCGCAGGCCGTACCGGTCGTCCAGACCGCCGCGGCCGAGCAGGCCGCCCGCGACGAGCAGGTCGTGCTCTCACCGCAGCTGGGCCATCTGCCCGTCGTGGTGATCGGCGCCGGGCCGGTCGGCCTGGCCGCCGCCGCCCATCTGGCCGAGCGCGGCCTGGACTTCCTCATCCTGGAGGCCGGATCCCGGGTGGGCGCCTCGATCGCCCAGTGGGGGCACGTGCGGACCTTCAGCCCGTGGAAGTACGACATCGACGCCGCCG
>NZ_CDRNDK010001144.1:0-313 GCF_977012225.1 Planomonospora algeriensis
TGCAGCACAAGTATCCGGAGACGGTGCTGTTCTTCCCCAAGCAGGGGCAGACCTGCCACGCCTACTGCACCTACTGCTTCCGGTGGGCGCAGTTCATCGGGGAGCCCGACCTGAAGTTCGCCTCCGACGACGTGGCCGCGCTGGTGGCCTACCTGCGGGCCCACCCCGAGGTGACCAGCGTGCTGCTGACCGGCGGAGATCCGATGATCATGGGGGAGGCGGTGCTCCGCCGCTACCTGGAGCCGCTGCTGGAGGTCGAGCAGCTGGAGTCCGTCCGGATCGGCACCAAGTCCCTGGCCTACTGGCCGCAGCG
>NZ_CDRNDK010001145.1:0-311 GCF_977012225.1 Planomonospora algeriensis
GTCACTTCAGGATGGGCAGTCGCTCGACCAGGGCGGTCTTGCCCCACCGGGCGCCGAGGCCGAGGGTGTCGCCGGCGCGGGTCAGGGCCAGGGTGATCAGGACGATGGCGTAGACGATGTGGTCGTCCATGAAGGGGTTGGTCTCCAGCGGCAGGGCGGCGGCCCACATCAGGAGCGTCATGGTCGCGCCGGCTCCGGCGGCGACGCGCAGGCCGATGCCCAGGATGAGGGCGGTGCCGACGCCGGCCAGGCCGAGCATGAACAGCCAGTCGACCCAGGCCTGTCCGGCCAGGGCGCCGAAGAGGCCGCCG
>NZ_CDRNDK010001146.1:0-309 GCF_977012225.1 Planomonospora algeriensis
CCGGCCGCAACGGCGACACCGGCCTGCCCGCCTCCGGCAAGCCCATGCAGAAGGGCCTGGCCGCCTCCCCCTCCTGGCCCCTGATGACCGAGGGCTACGTCCTGTACAAGGGCAGGAAGGCGCCGTTCTTCGTCGGCGACCGCGGCCCCGGCATCCCCTCCAACCGCGGCATCATGCTCGACCTGGACGCCAAGACCTTCGCCGACCTGACCGGCGGCACCTTCAACGCCGACACCCTGGGCGTGGACGGCAACGGCGGCAAGGGCCACATCAAGGTCACCTACGTCATCACCAAGTGGGGCAAGGGCG
>NZ_CDRNDK010001147.1:0-307 GCF_977012225.1 Planomonospora algeriensis
TGGAGGCGTTGCCGTTGACGGGCAACGGGAAGCTGGATCGGGCGGCGCTGCCGGCGCCGCGCCTGGCCGGGTCCGGGTCCGGCTCCGGGTCCGGGTCCGGGTCCGGTGTGGAGCCTGCGAGTGCGCGGGAGGCGGTGCTGGCGCGGGTGTTCGCCGAGGTGCTGGGGGTGGAGTCGGTCGGGGTCGAGGACGGGTTCTTCGATCGGGGCGGGGACAGCGTGCTGGCGATCCGGTTGGTGGCGCGGGCGCGGGAGGCGGGGGTGGTGTTCTCGCCGCGGGAGGTGTTCCGGCATCAGAGCGTGCGGGC
>NZ_CDRNDK010001148.1:0-306 GCF_977012225.1 Planomonospora algeriensis
CGGTGATCTGGATTCCTCTACCCTGTCGCCGTGCCCACCGACATCTACGGCTTCATCGAGGTTCGTCACCCGTCCGCTGGTGAGGACTGGTACGAGGGAGAGCCGTGGTCGGTGTCCATGCCCCTCTATCCGCTGTACGACGGCGGTGACTACACGGCCTTCGGTTGCCTCTTCGGCGTTCGCAACTGGCTCGGCTGGACCCCGGTCGCGGCCGGCCGCGGTCTGCCGTCCGATGTGTCGGAGCGTGTCCGTGCCGATTACGAAGACTCCGTACGAGTCGATGCCGCCGTGCACGGCTGTACGTGG
>NZ_CDRNDK010001149.1:0-306 GCF_977012225.1 Planomonospora algeriensis
GGCCGCCATGGGCAGCAGGAAGACGGAGAAGGCGTAGTAGAGCACGCCGTAGCCGGTGGTCTGGGTGACGGCCAGGGCGGCGACGATCCGCGCGCGGGCCGGATGCCTGCCGAGCCGGTCGCATCCAGCGGGCCGCGGGTGCCGATCAGGCGTGGGGCCGCCTTCCGCGGTGCGGCGGGGTGGCCGTCGGACATGACCGGAGCTCGTCTTCCTTCGACTGGCCGTGGTACGGGGCAGGTGGGTGCGGATTCAGCCGCAGCAGCCGCCACCATCGGTGGTGGCGGACACCCCGGCCAGGGGCAGCGG
>NZ_CDRNDK010001150.1:0-304 GCF_977012225.1 Planomonospora algeriensis
GGGCTCCCTGCGGCGCCCGGCCCTGAGCTCCTTCCTGACGCAGATGGCCGCAGGCGACGGCGAGCCACCCTGAACGGTCGCCATACGGATTGCTTCAGCATCGGTGGGAACACCGGGCGGCCGGAGGGCAAGACGCTACGGCCCGCATGGGTACGGCGCAGCAGCAGGGCACGGAGGCGGGCCGGTGGTCCTGCCGGCGTATGAAGCACCGCACCCCGCGCGCCCGGGCCCAGGCCGAAGGCCGGAGAACACCAGAGCCCGGCTGAGACGGCCGGCAGGACCACCGGCCCGCCGCAGTGCGCAC
>NZ_CDRNDK010001151.1:0-302 GCF_977012225.1 Planomonospora algeriensis
GCAGGCGGAGCCGGACCGGGTCGGCGACCGCCTTGAGCAGCACCGCCAGCTCGGCCGCCTCGGCCTCGCCCAGCGGCTCGCGGGCGATCGGGGCGCAGCAGGCGGTGGTGAGGGCGGTCATGGGCGGGCTCCTTACTTCGACGCTGGTCTAAATGGTACGCGGTGGTAGGCGGTCAGCGCGACCGCGGCGATCACGCAGGCGACCGCCACCGCGGCCATGACCGAGCCGTAGCCGACGACCTGGGCGAGGGCGAGCGCGCTGAGCGGGGCCGATGCCTTGGCCGCGACGGAGAAGAACGCGA
>NZ_CDRNDK010001152.1:0-302 GCF_977012225.1 Planomonospora algeriensis
GCAGGCGGAGCCGGACCGGGTCGGCGACCGCCTTGAGCAGCACCGCCAGCTCGGCGGCCTCGGCCTCGGCGAGGGGCTCGCGGGCGATCGGGGCGCAGCAGGCGGTGGTGGGGGCGGTCATGAGGGAACTCCTTATTTCGACGCTGGTCTAAATGGTACGCGGTGGTAGGCGGTCAGCGCGAACGCGGCGACCGCGCAGGCGGCGGCCACCGCCGCCATGACCCGGCCGTAGCCGACGACCTGGGCCAGGGCGAGCGCGCTGAGCGGGGCCGATGCCTTGGCCGCGACGGAGAAGAACGCGA
>NZ_CDRNDK010001153.1:0-300 GCF_977012225.1 Planomonospora algeriensis
TCCGCGCCGTGACGGGCCTGCTGTTCCTGTTCCACGGGCTGGCGTCGATCTTCGGTGTCTTCGGCGGCAACCGCGGCACCGGTCAGGCCATCGCGTTCGGCACCTGGCCCGGCTGGTGGGCGGCGCTCATCCAGCTCGTCTTCGGGGCGCTGGTGCTCACCGGGCTCCTCACCCGCCTCAGCGCGCTGATCTGCTCCGGCTCCATGGCGTACGCCTACTTCGTGGTGCACCAGCCGGACCACCTGCTGCCGCTGCTCAACGGCGGTGAGCTCGCGGCGCTGTTCTGCTGGTCCTTCTTCC
>NZ_CDRNDK010001154.1:0-298 GCF_977012225.1 Planomonospora algeriensis
ATCCTGGAGGCCGTACGGTGACCGCGCCCCGGCTGCTGGGACAGGCCGACCTGCCCGGTGAACTCGCCGCCGTGCCCCGGGCGAGACGCTACGTGCGAGGCCTGCTGGACGGCACCGGCCACGCCCGGACCGACGACGCCCTGCTGCTCGTCACCGAGCTGGTCGCGAACTCCGTGCGGCACTCCGACTCCGGCCGGGTGCCCGGCGGACGGGTGAGCGTGGCGGTCATCGAGTGGGATGGAACGCTCCACATCGACGTGATCGACGCGGGCTCGGCCGACAGCCTGCCCCGGATCCG
>NZ_CDRNDK010001155.1:0-294 GCF_977012225.1 Planomonospora algeriensis
GGCGGTGTCGCCGTCCCCGCGGTGAACGCGGGTCGCGAATCAGGGCGAAGTGGTCCAGCAGGCCCAGCCGGGCCGGTGAATCCAGGTGGATTCCCCCAAGCCGCGGGCGGTCGGCGGTGGTGATCAGGGATGATGACGTGACGGGCACGGTTCCTCTTCGGATCAGGCGGCTTTAGACACCTCTGATCCTGGGGAGCCGTGCCTTTCTGCATCCGGATGTTTGGTGTTTCCTGACCTGCAGGGCCGTACGTCTGCGAACGAACCCACTCAAAACATCAACTCGCCGGGGCCCTG
>NZ_CDRNDK010001156.1:0-293 GCF_977012225.1 Planomonospora algeriensis
GCAGCGTCCGCGGCATCACGCCGTTGCGCAGCGCCATCACCATCTTGATCACACCACCGACCCCGGCAGCCGCCTGGGTGTGGCCGATGTTCGACTTCAGCGACCCCAGCCACAGCGGCCGGTCCTCGGACCGGTCCTGGCCATAGGTGGACAGCAACACCTGCGCCTCGATCGGGTCGCCCAGCACGGTGCCCGTACCATGTGCCTCGACCACGTCCACATCCGCCGGCGAGAGATTCGCGTTCGCCAGCGCCTGCCGGATCACCCGCTGCTGCGACGGCCCGTTCGGCGCC
>NZ_CDRNDK010001157.1:0-292 GCF_977012225.1 Planomonospora algeriensis
CACGTCAACCGCGTCGACCGCGTCAGCCGGCGACTCGACCAGCACCCACCCGGGCGCCTCCGCCGAACCGGCCTCCACCACACCCCACTCGAGCCGGTGCAGGTTCTGGCCGGCGGTGTCGCCCAGGCCGGCTGCGGACAGGGCCCGGAGCGTGAGCGTCTCGATGTCGGCCACCGGAACACCACTGCCGTCGGCGATGCTCAGCGTGATGCCGATGCTTCCGGTGTCGGTGCTCCTGCTCGCCCGCACCCGCAACGCCGTCGCACCCACCGCATGCACCGCCACCCCGCTC
>NZ_CDRNDK010001158.1:0-292 GCF_977012225.1 Planomonospora algeriensis
GCCGGCAGCGCCGCCCGATCCAGCTTCCCGTTGCCCGTCAACGGCAACGCCTCCACCACCACCACCGACGGCACCATGAACTCCGGCAACGTCTCCGCCGCGAACCCCCGCACCTCCTCCGGAGTCAGCGCCCCCGGGGCACCGGAAACGGCTCCCTTCTCCCGGCCGGGATCGGCCGCACCGCCTTCCGGGACCGCCCCATCCCCACCGGTCCCCGCGCCGCCCGGGACCACGTAGGCCACCAGCCGCCGATCCCCCGGCCGGTCCTCCCGCACCACCACCGCCACATCCG
>NZ_CDRNDK010001159.1:0-288 GCF_977012225.1 Planomonospora algeriensis
GTCGCGGAGCTCCGGTTCCGGCGGGGGGTCTGCGAGGTCTACGAACTGGTCGCGGGCGATCGGTAAGAACCGCCGCCGGATGGGTGTGTCGCTCGCGCCCGGCGGCGATGTAGCTGTTTCTGTGCTTTCACCCTGGATGCGAGGACGCCGATGACAGGCTTGCAGATCCAGCGCTTCCCTGAGCCCACCCGCACGGAGACCCCCGGGGATCAGGGCGGGCGACGATGGGCGTCGCGGGCGGCGCCGGCGGTGGTGCTGTGCGTGTTCGTCGGCTGTGTTCTGGTGCGC
>NZ_CDRNDK010001160.1:0-288 GCF_977012225.1 Planomonospora algeriensis
CAGCTCAGCCAGCAGATCCCGCGCTCGAGCCGCGTCTCCAGCCTCCCCCGTCCAGCGGGCAAGGTTATGCCGAGTGGTCAACGTGTGCGGATGCTCGGCACCCAGTACCCGCTCGCGCACCGGCAGCAGCTCGGCGAATAGGTCCCGTGCCTGGGCCGCGTCTCCAGCCTCCCCCGTCCAGCGGGCAAGGTTGTGCCGGGCGACTCCACGCGTGTCGCGGTGTTCAGCACCGGCACTCGCTCGCGCACGGGCAGCAGCTCAGCCAGCAGATCCCGCGCTCGAGCCGCG
>NZ_CDRNDK010001161.1:0-276 GCF_977012225.1 Planomonospora algeriensis
TGCGGGGTCGGGCCTGATGCCGTGCGGGACAGCGCGGGGAGCGGTCGTGGCCCTGGTCGGTCCTGGCGGCTGCGGGTCCGACCCTGGCCGGCACTGGCCTGGGGTGCGGTGCTCACAGGGCGGCGGTGCGCAGCACGGTGGCGACCAGGTCGGCGGCGCTCGGCGCGGCCGGGGCGGCCGGAGCGGTGGTGACGGGCTTGGCCGGGTTCTTGTCCTTGACCGCCCAGGCGCCGGTGGCGAACGGCTTGGGGTGGTTCTTGGTGCCCACGCCCTTGC
>NZ_CDRNDK010001162.1:0-276 GCF_977012225.1 Planomonospora algeriensis
CCTGCGCCGGCAGCTCCGTCAGCACCCGCACCACACCCGCACGCGCCAGCATCGACTCCCGCCGCACCACCGGCTGATCCACCCCCACCGGCACATACACCCCACCGGCCGCCAGCACCCCCAGCACCGCCACCACCTGATCGGCACCCTTGGGCAGCACCACCCCCACCGCGTCCCCCGGCACCACCCCCGACGCCCGCAACCACCCCGCCACCCCCAACGCCCGCTCCGCCAACTCCCCGTACGTCACCACACCCGCATCCGACACCAGCGCGG
>NZ_CDRNDK010001163.1:0-275 GCF_977012225.1 Planomonospora algeriensis
CATCGTGCTGGAGGACCTGAACGTGCGCGCGATGACCGCGTCGGCGTCCGGCACGGTGGATGCGCCGGGCACCCGGGTGGCGCAGAAGTCGGGGCTGAACAAGGCGATCTCGGACAAGGGCTGGCACGGGCTGGAGGTCGCGGTGCGCGCCAAGGCCCGCTACACCGGCAGCGTCATCGACAAGGTTCCGGCCGCGTACACGTCCCAGACGTGCTCGGTTCCGGCCTGCGGGCGGGTGGATGCGAAGAGCCGCGAGAGCCAAGCGGTCTTCCGCT
>NZ_CDRNDK010001164.1:0-273 GCF_977012225.1 Planomonospora algeriensis
GGCGCTGGCCCGTCTTCACGCGTCGGGGGTGGCGGTCGATTGGGAGGCGTTCTTCGCTGCGGTGCCTGTCCGGCATGTCGAGTTGCCGACGTATGCGTTCCAGCGGGAGCGGTTCTGGGTGCGGGCGCTGGCCGGGGCGGGGGATGTGGGTGCGGCGGGGCTGGGTGCGGTCGATCATCCGGTGCTGAGTGCGGTGACGGAGGTCGCCGGTGGGGAGTCGGTGGTCTTCAGTGGCCGGTTGTCGGTGGCGGGGCAGCCGTGGCTGGCCGATCA
>NZ_CDRNDK010001165.1:0-273 GCF_977012225.1 Planomonospora algeriensis
TTGAGCCGGGGCGGGCGTTTCAGGATTTGGGTTTCGATTCTCTGACCGCGGTGGAGTTCCGCAACCAGCTCAGCACCGCCACCGGGTTGCGGCTCCCGGCCACTCTCATCTTCGACTACCCGACGGCTGAGGCGGTGGCGGAGTTCCTCGCCGGTGAGCTGGTGGCCGGTGACCAGGTCTCGCAGGCGGTCGTGGCCGGTGCTTCGCGGGTCGATGAGCCGATCGCGATCGTGGGGATGGCGTGCCGTTTCCCGGGTGGGGTGTCCTCGCCGG
>NZ_CDRNDK010001166.1:0-270 GCF_977012225.1 Planomonospora algeriensis
TGGTGGTGGGGCCGGACAGGACGATGGCGAACTCGTCGCCGCCCAGCCGCGCCAGAGTCCGGCCCACGCCGTCCACGCCACCGCCGGCGCCGTCTCCTCCAGCCGCGTCTCCGCCTGCGTCTCCAGCCGCGGTCCCCTCGCCGGCTGAGGAGCCCGGCTCACCGTCACCGCCGTCACCACCGACGCCGCCGACCCCACCGGTGACGGCGCGCAGGCGGCCGGCGACGGCGACGAGCAGCTCGTCGCCGACGGGATGGCCGTAGGTGTCGT
>NZ_CDRNDK010001167.1:0-258 GCF_977012225.1 Planomonospora algeriensis
GAGACGCGGCTCGAGCGCGGGATCTGCTGGCTGAGCTGCTGCCCGTGCGCGAGCGGTACTGGGTGCCGAGCACCCGCACACGCTGGCCGCCCGACATAATCTCGCGTTCTGGACGGGACGGGCGGGGGGCGCGACCCGGGCGCGGGATCTGCTGGCTGAGCTGCTGCCGGTGCGCGAGCGGGTACTGGGTGCTGAACACCCGGACACGTTGACCACTCGGCATAACCTTGCCCGCTGGACGGGGGAGGCTGGAGACGC
>NZ_CDRNDK010001168.1:0-256 GCF_977012225.1 Planomonospora algeriensis
GCCCGGCGGAGCACCTGCACCCCGATCGGCACGATCAGGCCGGTCTCCTCGGCCGTCGGGATGAACGCGTCCGGCGGCACGATCCCCTCGGGCGAGTGCCAGCGCAGCAGAGCCTCCACGGCGTGCACCTCGCCGGTCCGCAGGTCCACGACCGGCTGGTAGTTCAGGACGAACTCGTCCTCGTCCAGGGCCCGGCGCAGTCCCTCGGCGATGCGGGCCTGGTCGAGCCGCTCCACCCGCAGGCCCTGGTGGAACA
>NZ_CDRNDK010001169.1:0-256 GCF_977012225.1 Planomonospora algeriensis
GCCCGGCGGAGCACCTGCACCCCGATCGGCACGATCAGGCCGGTCTCCTCGGCCGCCGGGATGAACGCGTCCGGCGGCACGAGCCCCTCGGAGGTCCGCCAGCGCAGCAGCGCCTCCACCGCGTGGACGCCGCCGGTCTCGAGGTTCACGACCGGCTGGTAGTCGACGGAGAAGGCGTCCTGCTCGAGCGCCCGGCGCAGCCCCTCGGCGATGCGGGCCTGGTCGAGCCGCTCCACCCGCAGGCCCTGGTGGAACA
>NZ_CDRNDK010001170.1:0-249 GCF_977012225.1 Planomonospora algeriensis
CGAGGTGAGGAGAGCTGACGGCATGGATGTGATTCGCGTGGTCCTGGTGGACGACCACGAGGTGGTCCGGCGCGGCGTGGCGGCCCTGCTCGACTCCGAGGACGACATCCAGGTGGTCGGGGAGGCGGGGACCGCCGAATCGGCCGTCACCCGCATCACCGCGCTCCAGCCGGACGTGGCGGTGCTGGATGTGCGCCTGCCCGACGGGAGCGGCGTCGATGTGTGCCGCGAGGTCCGCTCCCGCCTGCC
>NZ_CDRNDK010001171.1:0-248 GCF_977012225.1 Planomonospora algeriensis
TTGAGCCGGGGCGGGCGTTTCAGGATTTGGGTTTCGATTCTCTGACCGCGGTGGAATTGCGTAATCGGTTGACCGGGGTCGCTGGTATGCGATTGCCGGCGACGTTGGTCTTCGACTATCCGACCGCTGAGGCGGTGGCGGATTACGTGGTGGCGGAGCTGGCCGGTGACCAGGTCTCGCAGGCGGTCGTGGTCGGTGCTTCGCGGGTCGATGAGCCGATCGCGATCGTGGGGATGGCGTGCCGTTTC
>NZ_CDRNDK010001172.1:0-247 GCF_977012225.1 Planomonospora algeriensis
TAGCCGTGCTGGGTGAGCGCCTTCTCGATCGCCTGCGCGAAGGCCGGGAAGATCGGGTTGTCCAGCTCCGGCGTGACCAGCCCGATCAGCCCGTTGCTGCGCTGGCGCAGCCGCTGCGGACGCTCGTAGCCCATCAGGTCGAGCGCCGTCAGCACCGCCTGCCGGGTCGCCGCCGACACCCCCGGCTTGCCGTTGAGCACCCGGCTGACCGTCGCCTCGCTCACCCCCGCCTGCGCGGCGATGTCGG
>NZ_CDRNDK010001173.1:0-245 GCF_977012225.1 Planomonospora algeriensis
CGACCATGGCGACGAGGGCGGCCAGCCCGCCGTACCAGATGACCGGCGTGCCGACGCCGAGCACGGCCTGGGAGCAGCCGCTGGGGTCGCCGCAGCCCGGCTTGGCCGTCTCGTAGAAGAACGCGACCGGGCGCAGCAGCAGCGGCCACTCCCACGGCTCGGACTGGTAGTTGTGCGGGGTGGTGAGCCCGGTGTGGAAGCCGAGGACCTGGAAGTGGTAGGCCAGCCAGGAGCGGATGGAGTCG
>NZ_CDRNDK010001174.1:0-244 GCF_977012225.1 Planomonospora algeriensis
TGGCCCAAGGACGGCGACGGCTGCCGGTGGGACTCCCAACCGCAGCACCCGACCACCACGTTCGTGCGGCTGCAAGGCGTCGGGCACGTCCGCGTCCACCGGCACCGCCCGGTCAAGGGGCGGGTGAAGACGATCAGCGTCAAGCGGGAGGGCTCCCGCTGGTACGTGATCCTGTCGTGCGACGACGTCCCCGCCCGGCCCCTGCCCGCCACCGGAGCCGCCGCCGGGATCGACCTGGGCATCG
>NZ_CDRNDK010001175.1:0-244 GCF_977012225.1 Planomonospora algeriensis
GTCGGCACGCCGGTCATCTGGTACGGCGGGCTGGCCGCCCTCGTCGCCATGGTCGCCTGGTACGTCGCCACCCGCGACTGGCGCGCCGGAGCCGTGCTCCTGGCCTACGCCGCCGGCTGGCTGCCCTGGTTCTACTACGCCCTGGCCGACGACCGCACCATGTTCATGTTCTACGCCGTCCCCATGGTCCCGTTCATGATCCTGGCCGTCGTCCTGGCCGCCGGACTGGTCATCGGCCCGGCGC
>NZ_CDRNDK010001176.1:0-243 GCF_977012225.1 Planomonospora algeriensis
TGGTGGCGGGTCTGCGGGCGCTGGCCGAGGGCGCGGCCGGTGATGCGGCGGTCGGTGGTGGTGCGGTGCCGGGTGTGCCGGCGCCGGGTGTGCCGACCGGTGGTGCGGTGCCGGGTGTGGTGACGGGTCCGAGCGCGGGTTCTGGCTCGGGTTCGGGTGCGGGTGGTGGGTTGGCGTTCTTGTTCGCGGGTCAGGGCAGTCAGCGGGCGGGGATGGGGCGGGAGCTGGCCGAGGCGTTCCCGG
>NZ_CDRNDK010001177.1:0-242 GCF_977012225.1 Planomonospora algeriensis
TAGGTGCTCATCAGATCCACGTCCGTGGCCACGCACCAGGCGCGGTCCTCCGGCCACCACAGGCTCGCGCTCTGATGACACCACGACGCCTGCGCGAACGACGTGGCCGCCGCCGACAGCGGCCCCGACAGCAGCAGCATGTCCCTGCCGGGCATCGCCACCCGCGGGACGCCCGCGTCCTCCACCGGCAGGGCGAGGTCACCGTACCCCTCCCAGACGGCGAACCAGCAGCGCTGCGGTGC
>NZ_CDRNDK010001178.1:0-242 GCF_977012225.1 Planomonospora algeriensis
CGACCATGGCGACGAGGGCGGCCAGCCCGCCGTACCAGATGACCGGCGTGCCGACCGCGAGGATCTCCTGCGCGCAGCTTCCCCCGCCGCACCCGCTCTCGGGGGTCTTCCAGTGGAACGCGACCGGGCGCAGCAGCAGCGGCCACTCCCACGGCTCGGACTGGTAGTCGTGCGGCTGCGCCAGGGTGGTGTGGAAGCCGAGGACCTGGAAGTGGTAGGCCAGCCAGGAGCGGATGGAGTCG
>NZ_CDRNDK010001179.1:0-238 GCF_977012225.1 Planomonospora algeriensis
CGGTGGTGGTGCGGGAGGACCGGCCGGGGGATCGGCGGCTGGTGGCCTACGTGGTGCCGGAGGTGCCGGGGGAGGAGTTGGATCCGGCGCGGGTGCGGGGGTTCGTGGCGGGGGTGTTGCCGGAGTTCATGGTGCCGTCGGCGGTGGTGGTTTTGGGGGTGCTGCCGGTGACGGGCAACGGGAAGCTGGATCGGGGGGCGTTGCCGGTGCCGCGGGTTTCGGCTGGTGGGGGGCGGGG
>NZ_CDRNDK010001180.1:0-237 GCF_977012225.1 Planomonospora algeriensis
ACGGCGCGTACGTCACATGCACCGTCGTCTCAGTGATCCCGTACATGTTCACCAGCAGCGGCGCGTCCTGCGGACGGCGGTCGTACCACTCCCGCAGCCGTCCCGCCTCCAGCGCCTCCCCGCCGAAGACGACATACCGCAGCGCCAGCTCCGCGTCCCGGCGTTCCTCCTCCGCCCGCATCAGCTGGTAGAAGGCCGACGGGGTCTGGTTCAGCACCGTCACCCGCTCCCGCTCCA
>NZ_CDRNDK010001181.1:0-237 GCF_977012225.1 Planomonospora algeriensis
GGGTGTGGCCGATGTTCGACTTCACCGAGCCCAGCCAGAGCGGGCGGTCCTCGGGCCGGTCCTGGCCGTAGGTGGCGATCAGCGCCTGGGCCTCGATCGGGTCGCCCAGCACGGTCCCGGTGCCGTGCGCCTCGACCGCGTCGACGTCCGCCGGCGACAGGCCCGCGTTCGCCAGCGCCTGGCGGATCACCCGCTGCTGGGAGGGGCCGTTCGGCGCGGTCAGCCCGTTGCTCGCGC
>NZ_CDRNDK010001182.1:0-237 GCF_977012225.1 Planomonospora algeriensis
TGCTGGTGATGGAGAACTACCCCGTCGACCCGCGCACCGAGATCGGCGACCTGCGCTGACCGCCGCGGACCGTGGCGGACGCGACCCACTACCCGGTCACCGTTGCTGGTCATCCCGGGGGAGCGGCTCCGGTTCCGCCTGCAGTACCGGCAGGACGCGTTCACCGAGGCGGAGGCCGTACGCTGCTGGACCGGTTCCGGCACCTGCTCGGCACGCTGGCCGCCGAGGCGGGAGCGG
>NZ_CDRNDK010001183.1:0-235 GCF_977012225.1 Planomonospora algeriensis
TACGGCGCGACAGCCGCCAGGTGCGGTCGACCACGGCCAGCGACAGGCAGTAGAAGCCCGCCGGCATGGTGCAGACGGCGGCGAACTTGACGGTCAGCAGTGGCTGGAGGGCTCTGAGACTGTCGTTGAGCATCAGCAGGCGTCCGTCATGGACCACACGCCGATGCCCGCGGCGGCGATCGCCAGGGTGCCCACCGCGGGCGTCACGCGCCTCCGCCGCCAGCCGACCACCGCC
>NZ_CDRNDK010001184.1:0-234 GCF_977012225.1 Planomonospora algeriensis
CCCGCACCGCCGCTTTGAAGATCGTGCACATGTCGATCGCGACGTGCTTCACCTGGTCCTTCCACGCCGGGCCGCGCGCGTCCAGCCAGTCGACCACTGCCCAGGCGGTACGGCCCTCCACCTGCCCCAGCAGCCCCTGTCCTGCCGACAGGTCGATGAACCCGACATGCCGGCGATCGACCGCGACCGTCCACGCCTGCGCCGTCTCGTCCCAGAGCCAGCGGGGCCGGCCCC
>NZ_CDRNDK010001185.1:0-234 GCF_977012225.1 Planomonospora algeriensis
GGGGCCGGCCCCGCTGGCTCTGGGACGAGACGGCGCAGGCGTGGACGGTCGCGGTGGATCGCTGGCATGTCGGGTTCGTCGACCTGTCGGCGGGCCAGGGGCTGCTGGGGCAGGTGGAGGGCCGCACCGCCGAGGCGGTGATCGACTGGCTGGACGCGCGTGGCCCGGCGTGGAAGGAGCAGGTGAAGCACGTCGCGATCGACATGTGCACGATCTTCAAAGCGGCGGTGCGGG
>NZ_CDRNDK010001186.1:0-233 GCF_977012225.1 Planomonospora algeriensis
GCCGAGCTGGCGGTGCTGCTCAAGGCGGTCGCCGACCCGGTCCGGCTCCGCCTGCTGTCGATGATCGGCTCCCACGCCGGCGGCGAGGCGTGCGTGTGCGACCTGACCGACGCCTTCGACCTGACCGCGCCCACCATCTCCCATCACCTCAAAGTCCTGCGGACGGCCGGGTTGATCGACTGCGAGCGGCGCGGCACCTGGGTCTACTACTGGATCGTCCCCGAGACGGTGAA
>NZ_CDRNDK010001187.1:0-232 GCF_977012225.1 Planomonospora algeriensis
ACGTCGTAGGCGGCCACCAGAGCGTTCGCGGTCTTGTGGGCGTGGTCGAGGCGCTGGCGGCGGACCTGGGCGTGCAGCGCGGCGACGCGGGCGACGGCCTTGCGCCGACGCTGGGAGCCCCGCTTCTTGCGGGCCAGGTCGCGCTGGGCGTCCGCGAGGCGGTCAGCGGTGGCGGCCAGGTGGCGCGGGTTCGCCAGGTGCTCATCGTCGCTCGTGGTGACCAGGGAGGCGA
>NZ_CDRNDK010001188.1:0-232 GCF_977012225.1 Planomonospora algeriensis
CTGAAGCCGTGGGAGGTCTCGCTGTGCGAGACCGTGCTCGGCGACCGGCTGGAGGCGCTCGGTTACGAGCTCAGCGGGGCGGCGAAGGCGTCGAAGACGCAGCTGCTCGCCTATGAGCGGACCGCGACCATGCGGAGGCTGGCCCGGACCAAGCGCGCCGCCCTCGACCGGCTGGTACGGCTCCGCGAGCCGAACCCGGTCGCGGCCCGGCTCACCTCCGCCCAGCTCCGGC
>NZ_CDRNDK010001189.1:0-231 GCF_977012225.1 Planomonospora algeriensis
CGTACAAGGCTGAAAGCGCCGGTCGAGAGCTGATCGCCGTGGATCCCCGCAACACCTCCCGCACCTGTGCCCGATGCGGGCACTGCGCGAAGGAGAACCGCCTCACCCAGGCCGCGTTCGCTTGTACGGCGTGCGGGCATGCCGCGCACGCCGACGTGAACGCGGCGATCAACATCCTCAGGGCAGGGCTTGCCCTTCGTGAGGCTGCGCAAGCGGCTTAGCGAGAAGCCG
>NZ_CDRNDK010001190.1:0-231 GCF_977012225.1 Planomonospora algeriensis
CGAGTACTTCGGCTCGATGATCAACATGGACGATCCCCGGCACGCGCGGCTGCGGCGCATCGTGTCCCGGGCCTTCACCCCGAAGATGATCGGCCGGTTCGAGGCCGACGTCCAGGCCGAGGCCACCCGGATCGTCGACGCCCTCATCGCCGGGGGTCCCGGGTGCGACTTCGTCACCGAGGTGGCCGCCCGGCTCCCTTTGAAGATCATCTGCGACATGATGGGCATCCC
>NZ_CDRNDK010001191.1:0-224 GCF_977012225.1 Planomonospora algeriensis
CCGGCCTCCACCAGGGAGGCGCCCGAGGCGTCGGCCGCCTCGATGAGGATCCGCACGGTCTGCCCGGCGAAGGCCGAGACGTCGGCCTCCGCGGAGCTCCAGGTGCCGTCGCGGTCGGTGGCCGCGCCGAGCTGCTGGAACACCTGGGTCGTCCCGGACGGTCCGACGACCTTCACCCGCAGGTAGTCGGCGCTGGAGGAGTTGGAGCCGTGCGCCAGGTACCA
>NZ_CDRNDK010001192.1:0-223 GCF_977012225.1 Planomonospora algeriensis
GTTCCTCCTCGTCGTCGAACTCCTCATCATGGTGCTCCCCCACCGCCGGGGAGGGGTTGAGGAACACCTCGATCAGGTCGGCGGAGCCGTACCGGCCGCTGAGCAGTTTCTTCGATGGGGGCTCGGCCCGGCCCGCAGGCCGGGCGAGTACGCGGCCGTCGGTGGCCTGGTAGAAGGCCACATCATGCCCCTGGGCAAGCCACCGGTCGAACGCCTGGGCGGT
>NZ_CDRNDK010001193.1:0-223 GCF_977012225.1 Planomonospora algeriensis
GTTCCTCCTCGTCGTCGAACTCCTCATCATGGTGCTCCCCCACCGCCGGGGAGGGATTGAGGAACACCTCGATCAGGTCGGCGGAGCCGTACCGGTCACTGAGCAGTTTCTTCGACGGGAACTCGGCCCGGCCCGCAGGCCGGGCGAGTACGCGGCCGTCGGTGGCCCGGTAGAAGGCCACATCATGCCCCTGGGCAAGCCACCGGTCGAACGCCTGGGCGGT
>NZ_CDRNDK010001194.1:0-222 GCF_977012225.1 Planomonospora algeriensis
GCGCGACCGCGCGGGAGCTGCTGAGGATCGCCGAGAGCCAGATCGGCGTGGCGGAGAACGCCGCGGGCGGCGGGACCAAGTTCCACAGCTGGTACATGAAGTCCCAGCGCGCGCGGGAGACCGTCGAGCGCGACGGCGGTGCGATCCGCGGCTACGCCAACGCCCCGTGGTGCGCGATGTTCGTCTCCTGGGTCGGCGAGCAGGCCGGTCTGCGGCCCACCG
>NZ_CDRNDK010001195.1:0-220 GCF_977012225.1 Planomonospora algeriensis
ACGCCACGCAGTCGCGGCCGTCCCGGATCAGGTGCACGAACTGCGCGTCCGGGAAGAGCCGGAGCAGCACGTCGACGCTCTTGAAGTACGACGGCCGCTTGTCGCCCCAGCGCGGCTTGCCGAACCGGGCCGCGTAGGCGCGCAGCACGATGCCCAGCGCCGAGCCCAGCGTCCCCGGGCCGTCGACGATCTCCCTGGTCACCTCGGCCGCGTCCAGCCC
>NZ_CDRNDK010001196.1:0-220 GCF_977012225.1 Planomonospora algeriensis
GCGGGTGCGTCGGTGCGTGAGGTGATGTTCGCCGGTGAGACGGCGGCGGGTTCGGATTCAGGCGCGGGCGCGGGCGCGGGTGCGGCGGCGGGTGCGGGTGCGGGTGCGGGTTCGGACGCGGACTCGGGTTCGGAGGCGGGCGCGGGTTCGGGTGCGGGTGCCGGTGGTGTGGGTTCGTTGGATGAGACGTGGTTGACGCAGCCGGCGTTGTTCGCGTTCG
>NZ_CDRNDK010001197.1:0-219 GCF_977012225.1 Planomonospora algeriensis
GAACCTGTGACCTCTTCCGTGTCAGGGAAGCGCTCTCCCGCTGAGCTAATCGTCCGGGCGCGGAGACCAGAGGTGGAGACGGGATTTGAACCCGTGTACACGGCTTTGCAGGCCGTTGCCTCGCCTCTCGGCCACTCCACCGAGTGAGACCCGGGGGCCTCTCCGAGCGGAAGACGGGATTCGAACCCGCGACCCTCACCTTGGCAAGGTGATGCTCTA
>NZ_CDRNDK010001198.1:0-217 GCF_977012225.1 Planomonospora algeriensis
CGGATGTGGCGGTGGTGGTGCGGGAGGACCGGCCGGGGGATCGGCGGCTGGTGGCGTACGTGGTCCCGGCGGGCGCGGATGCGGTGCTCGTACCGGAGGAGGTGCGGAGGTTCGCGGCGGAGACGTTGCCGGAGTTCATGGTGCCGTCGGCGGTGGTGGTGCTGGAGGCGTTGCCGTTGACGGGCAACGGGAAGCTGGATCGGGCGGCGCTGCCGGC
>NZ_CDRNDK010001199.1:0-217 GCF_977012225.1 Planomonospora algeriensis
CGGCCCGCATCGGTACGGCGGAGCAGCGGTGCACGGAGGCGGGCCGGTGGTCCTGCCGGCGTATAAAGCACCGCAACCCCGCGCGCCCGCCCCGGCCGAAGGCCGAAACCACCGGACAGCAACTGCGACGGCCGGCAGGACCACCGGCCCGCCTCAGTGCGCACCCACCCCGGCCACCGCACAAAACCCGGGACCCGGCCGCACCCACCCCGGCCAC
>NZ_CDRNDK010001200.1:0-216 GCF_977012225.1 Planomonospora algeriensis
ATCAGTAGCGCACCGGGGTGCCGTCCTTGTTCTTCCGTGTTGCGGTCCGCACGAACATGTCACCAGACCGTAGCAGTGAGTGTGCAGGTCGTGATGGGGTAATCAGGGAAGTCGTGTCACTAGGGCTTTTCGGCGTTTCCACTATGTCGTACGGCGGTGACCTGCGGTTTCAGGGCCGAACGTGGCATGGATCGGCCCGGAGCTGCGGAACGCAGG
>NZ_CDRNDK010001201.1:0-214 GCF_977012225.1 Planomonospora algeriensis
CGAAGAAACCGGGATCGAACTCCGCCGCGTCGTACAGGAACCCGCCGTGCCGGGCGTAGGAGGTGCCGTGGTTGTCGGGGTCCGGGTCGTAGAGCCGCTCCAGATCCCACCCGCGATCGGACGGGAACTCACCCACGGCGTCCGTCCCGGCCGCCACCAGCTCCCACAACTCCTCCGGCGAGGACACCCCACCCGGGAAACGGCACGCCATCCC
>NZ_CDRNDK010001202.1:0-214 GCF_977012225.1 Planomonospora algeriensis
GCGCGGGGTCCGGTGCTTTATACGCCGCCAGGACCACCGGCCCGCCTCCGTGCACTGCTGCACCGCCGTACCCATGCGGACCGTAGCGGCTTGCTCTCCGGCCGCCCCTCGTCCTCGCCGACGCTGAAGCGACCCACGGAGGACCGTTCAGGGCGGATCGCCGTCGCCTGCGGCCATTCTGTCGGGAAGGAGCTCAGGGCTGAGCGCCGCAGGG
>NZ_CDRNDK010001203.1:0-214 GCF_977012225.1 Planomonospora algeriensis
CCGACCAGTCCACATGCGGACTGGGCTCCTCGGCGTGCAGCGTCCGCGGCATCACACCGCGGCGCAGCGCCATCACCATCTTGATCACACCACCGACCCCGGCCGCCGCCTGCGCGTGACCGATGTTCGACTTCAGCGACCCCAGCCACAGCGGCCGCGCCTCAGACCGCTCCCGGCCATAGGTCGCGATCAGCGCCTGCGCCTCGATCGGGTC
>NZ_CDRNDK010001204.1:0-214 GCF_977012225.1 Planomonospora algeriensis
CCCCCCAACCCGCATCCAGGATCGAACGGTTGAGCCCGGACTTGGCCGCGACGTTGCGGCAGGGCCGCTCGATCGTGCCGGACGCGCTGCGGGTCATGTTCGCGACCTTCAGCGCCTCGTGCACGATGACGTCGTAGGCGGCCACCAGGGCGTTCGCGCCCTTGTGGGCGTGGTCGAGGCGCTGGCGGCGCACCGTGGCGTGCAGGGCCGCGAC
>NZ_CDRNDK010001205.1:0-213 GCF_977012225.1 Planomonospora algeriensis
TGGAGCGGGAGCGGGTGACGGTGCTGAACCAGACCCCGTCGGCCTTCTACCAGCTCCCGCCCGCCGCCCGCGATCTCGGTGACCTGCGCTATGTGATCTTCGGTGGCGAGGCGCTGGAGGTCTCCCGCCTCGCGGATTGGCATGGCCGGGGCGTCTCCCTGGTGAACATGTACGGGATCACTGAGACGACGGTGCATGTGACGTACGCGCCGT
>NZ_CDRNDK010001206.1:0-213 GCF_977012225.1 Planomonospora algeriensis
AGCCGGTGCCGTCGGCGTCCGCCGAGAACGCCTTGCAGCGGCCGTCGGGCGCCAGGCCCCGCTGGCGGGAGAACTCGATGAAGACGCCGGGCGTCGCCATCACCGTCACGCCGCCCGCGAGGGCCAGATCGCACTCGCCCGACCGCAGCGACTGCGCCGCCAGGTGCAGCGCCACCAGCGACGACGAGCACGCCGTGTCCACCGTCACCGCCG
>NZ_CDRNDK010001207.1:0-212 GCF_977012225.1 Planomonospora algeriensis
CCGTCGCAGCAGCGGGTGATCCGGCAGGCGCTGGCGAACGCGGGTCTGTCGGCGGCGGATGTGGACGTGGTGGAGGCGCACGGGACCGGGACCGTGCTGGGTGACCCGATCGAGGCGCAGGCGCTGATCGCGACCTACGGCCAGGACCGGCCCGAGGACCGCCCGCTCCGGCTGGGCTCCATCAAGTCGAACATCGGCCACGCGCAGGCCGC
>NZ_CDRNDK010001208.1:0-209 GCF_977012225.1 Planomonospora algeriensis
GACCAGGCCGACGTGGTCGATGCCGTACAGGCTGTCGCCCCTCTTCCAGTCGAAGAAGACGACCGCGCCCGGGGTGGCCTCCCCGCCCCAGCGGCCGTTGGCCTTGAACCACTGGGCGTAGGTCACGGTGTAGGCGTCCCAGCCGACGGTGGGCCGCAGACCGGCCTGCTCGCCGACCCAGGAGACGAACATCGCGCACCAGGGGGCGT
>NZ_CDRNDK010001209.1:0-205 GCF_977012225.1 Planomonospora algeriensis
GCGGTCAACCAGGACGGGGCGAGCAACGGGCTGACGGCGCCGAACGGTCCGTCGCAGCAGCGGGTGATCCGGCAGGCGCTGGCGAACGCGAATCTCTCGCCGGCGGATGTCGACGTGGTGGAGGCGCACGGGACCGGGACCGTGCTGGGTGACCCGATCGAGGCGCAGGCGCTGATCGCGACCTATGGCCGGGAGCGGTCTGAGG
>NZ_CDRNDK010001210.1:0-204 GCF_977012225.1 Planomonospora algeriensis
ACGACAGGATCGTCAGGAACACCCCCCAACCCGCATCCAGGATCGAACGGTTGAGCCCGGACTTGGCCGCGACGTTCCGGCCGGGCTGCTCTGCGGTGCCGGACGCGCTGCGGGTCATGTTCGCGACCTTCAGCGCCTCGTGCACGATCACGTCGTAGGCGGCCACCAGAGCGTTCGCGGTCTTGTGGGCGTGGTCGAGGCGCT
>NZ_CDRNDK010001211.1:0-204 GCF_977012225.1 Planomonospora algeriensis
CCCGCTGCTGCGACGGACCGTTCGGCGCCGTCAGCCCGTTGCTCGCCCCGTCCTGATTGACCGCAGACCCACGCACCACCGCCAGCACCCGATGGCCGTTACGGCGGGCGTCCGACAACCGCTCTACCAGCAGCACACCG
The DNA here is from genome assembly GCF_977012225.1 of Planomonospora algeriensis. NCBI lineage: Bacteria > Bacillati > Actinomycetota > Actinomycetes > Streptosporangiales > Streptosporangiaceae > Planomonospora > Planomonospora algeriensis. Next base: position 141 of record NZ_CDRNDK010001211.1, read on the forward strand.
ACACCCTCGCCCCAGCCGGTGCCGTCGGCGTCCGCCGAGAACGCCTTGCAGCGGCCGTCGGGCG
>NZ_CDRNDK010001212.1:0-200 GCF_977012225.1 Planomonospora algeriensis
GGTGAACGACCGGTCGATCTTGAGGATGTCCACCGGGAGGGTCCGCAGGTAGGCCAGCGAGGAGTACCCGGTGCCGAAGTCGTCCAGCGCGATGCGCACGCCGTGGGTGCGCAGCTCGGCGAGGAGCTCGATGATGCGGCGGGTCTCGGCGGCGGTGGTGGCCAGCAGCATGCTCTCGGTGATCTCCAGGGTCAGCGCGT
>NZ_CDRNDK010001213.1:0-197 GCF_977012225.1 Planomonospora algeriensis
CGGCAGCCGTCGCCGTCCTTGGGCCAGGTGACGGTGTCGAACCGGCCGCGGCCTTTGAACCGGGGGAAGCCCGGCGTGCGCCCGGCCTTGACGCGGTCGAAGAACGCGCGGAACGCCTTGTCCAGGCGGCGCAGGGTGGCCTGCTGGCAGGAGAACGACCAGCGGCCCTGCCCGCCGGGGTCATCGGCGCGGATGTG
>NZ_CDRNDK010001214.1:0-197 GCF_977012225.1 Planomonospora algeriensis
TCGTGCTGCCGGAGCAGGCGCATGCGGACGCGGTGCGGTTCGGGGTGCATCCGGCGTTGCTGGACGCGGCGTTGCACGCGAGTGCGTTGGGTGATCTGTTGCCGGCTCCGGAGGCGGGTCGGCCGTATCTGCCGTTCGTGTGGAGCGGGGTGGCGGTGCATGCGGTGGGTGCGACGGCGTTGCGGGTGCGGGCGAGC
>NZ_CDRNDK010001215.1:0-196 GCF_977012225.1 Planomonospora algeriensis
CTTGCTGAGGGTGCCCAGGTTCTTGGGGTCCTTGTCCAGCTTGGTCCACTCGTCCTCGGTCAGCGGCGTGGTCTCGGGGAAGCCGAGCTTGTTGCCGTTGCCCTTGCCCAGGCCGGCCTTCTTCTCGTAGTGCTCCTGGGTGACCTCGACGCGGGTCACGACGGCGCCGGGGTAGTTGGCGTCGACGTTCTGCGGG
>NZ_CDRNDK010001216.1:0-194 GCF_977012225.1 Planomonospora algeriensis
GGTGATCGTCCGTCGTTCGGTCGGGATGACCGGCCGCGTGGTGGCGGGTCCCGGGATCGGGACGATCGTGGTGGGGAGCGTCGTCCGTTCAACCGGGACGACCGCCCGGGCGGTCGGCCCTCTGGGGATCGTCCGTCGTTCAACCGTGATGATCGTGGTGGTCAGCGTTCGTACGGTGATCGGGATCAGGCGCG
>NZ_CDRNDK010001217.1:0-194 GCF_977012225.1 Planomonospora algeriensis
TGACCGAGGCCCGTGCCTGGGAGGCCGGGGACGGTCCGCGCCGGGCCGGTGTCTCGTCCTTCGGGATCAGCGGCACGAACGCGCACGTGATCATCGAGCAGGAGCCGGTGGCCGAGCCGGAGCAGGAGCCGGGCGGGGCGGAGCTGCCGGTGGTGCCGTGGGTGGTCTCGGCCAGGGACGAGCGGGCGTTGGCG
>NZ_CDRNDK010001218.1:0-192 GCF_977012225.1 Planomonospora algeriensis
CACCGGCTGACCCGCGACTACGCGCACATCGTGCTGGAGGACCTGAACGTGCGCGCGATGACCGCGTCGGCGTCCGGCACGATTGCGGCGCCGGGTGCGCGGGTGGCGCAGAAGTCCGGGCTGAACAAGGCGATCTCGGACAAGGGCTGGTACGGGCTGGAGGTCGCGGTGCGCGCCAAGGCCCGCTGCACC
>NZ_CDRNDK010001219.1:0-190 GCF_977012225.1 Planomonospora algeriensis
CCGCTGACGGCGACGGGCCGCCCGTCCACCACCGTCGCGGCCACCGCCGTCACCCAGTCGCCGTGGCCGGTCAGCGGTTCTCCCACCGGACGGCCGGCAGCGAGGTCCCAGACCCGCACCGTCCAGTCCCAGCCGCCGCTGACGGCGACGGGCCGCCCGTCCACCACCGTCGCGGCCACCGCCGTCACCC
>NZ_CDRNDK010001220.1:0-187 GCF_977012225.1 Planomonospora algeriensis
CTGGCGAGGTTGTCCTGGGAGGCCAAGGTGGAGAGATGGTCGGAGCCCAGCACCCCGCTGGACGAACTCGGTGAGGGTCCTGCTCGAGTACAAAGGGGATGGCCCCGGTCCAAGGGTCTTCGGAGGCCGCAGTGGTAGGCGTAGGCGAGGTTGTTGCGGGAGGTCAGAGTGGTGGGGTGGTCGGGAC
>NZ_CDRNDK010001221.1:0-185 GCF_977012225.1 Planomonospora algeriensis
TCGGCCTTGGGCCGCATCACCCCATCCAGCCGCTCAGGCGTCAACGCCGTGACCACACCGTCGTCCAGCACCCCGGCCGCATGCACCACACCCGCGAGCGGATGCTCGACCGACACCCCCGCGATCAGAGCGGCCAGCGCCTCACGATCACCCACATCACACGCCTCGACCCGCACCCGCGCACC
>NZ_CDRNDK010001222.1:0-185 GCF_977012225.1 Planomonospora algeriensis
GTCAGGGGGTCGGGGCTGGTCTGCAGCACACTGTTGGGTCCTGAGGAAACGGACCTTGAAGATCACGGGCTCGCCGGTCGGCGGGCTCGCGGTCTGCCCGCCCCGAGTCGTCGGGGCGGGGGTTCGTTGAGATCCTCGGACGGGGCCGATCTTCTGTCATACCGGTTCGCCGGGTGGGGACTGTT
>NZ_CDRNDK010001223.1:0-180 GCF_977012225.1 Planomonospora algeriensis
TCCGCACCCACCACCACCGCACGCCGCTCCAGCAACGAACGCGCCGAGACCAGCGACCAGCCCACATCCACCGGATCCGACCCCGGCCGCTCCTCCAGCCACGACACCAGCCGCCCGGCCTGAGCCGCCAACGCCCGCTCGTCCCTGGCCGAGACCACCCACGGCACCACCGGCAGCTCC
>NZ_CDRNDK010001224.1:0-174 GCF_977012225.1 Planomonospora algeriensis
CCTGCGGCGCGCAGCCCTGAGCTCCTTTCTGACCGTGTGGCTTCAGCTACGGAGAGCCGCCCTGAACGGCTCTGCACGGATCGCTTCAGCGGCGGTGCGAACCCTGGGCGGCCGGAGAGCGAGACGCTACGGCCCGCATCGGTACGGCGGAGCAGCGGTGCACGGAGGCGGGCC
>NZ_CDRNDK010001225.1:0-172 GCF_977012225.1 Planomonospora algeriensis
GCGGCGACCGGCCCTGAGCTCCTTTCCGACAGGATGGCTTCAGCTACGGCGATCCACCCTGAACCGGACCCGTACCGCTCGCTTCAGCGCCGGCGAGAACGCCGGGCGGCCGGAGAACGAGACGCTACGGCCCGCATCGGTACGGCGGAGCAGCGGTGCACGGAGGCGGGCC
>NZ_CDRNDK010001226.1:0-170 GCF_977012225.1 Planomonospora algeriensis
TCGGGGCGGGGGGTTCGTTGTGATCCTCGGACGGGGCCGATCTTCTGTCATACCGCTTGGTGCTCGCAGGTGCCGGCTGGGCCGCTTCGGTGGTTCGGGTGGCGCGGGTTCCGGGGTCTGGTGGCGGGGCTGGTCGGTGGCTGTTTGTTGTTTGAGATTTGCATAGTGGA
>NZ_CDRNDK010001227.1:0-169 GCF_977012225.1 Planomonospora algeriensis
AACTTGGCCACAAAGATGCTCGCGTCCACTATGCAAATCTCAAACAACAAACAGCGATCCCACCCGGCCCACCACCGGACACCCGAAACCGAGCCGATGTGATGGAAGGAGGATCCCGTCCGAGGATCTCAACGAACCCCCGCCCCGACGACTCGGGGCGGGCAGACCG
>NZ_CDRNDK010001228.1:0-168 GCF_977012225.1 Planomonospora algeriensis
GGCACCCCCGCAGTCTCCACGCCCTGAGACGACCGGCCCGGCCGCCTGTCCTCTGGCCTTGACGCATTTCGCCGCGTTCACATCGGCGTGCTCGACCTGCCCGCAGGCGGTGCAGCGGAAGACCGCTTGGCTCTCGCGGCTCTTCGCATCCACCCGCCCGCAGGCCGG
>NZ_CDRNDK010001229.1:0-165 GCF_977012225.1 Planomonospora algeriensis
AGTTGCCGTAACCGCCGTAGTTGTTCTTGTGCTTGCCGTAACCGCCGTATCCGTGGCCACCGTAGTTCCCGTAACCGCCGTATCCGTATCCTCCGTAGTTTCCGTATCCTCCGTAGTTGCCGTAACCGCCGTAGTTGTTCTTGTGCTTGCCGTAACCGCCGTATC
>NZ_CDRNDK010001230.1:0-164 GCF_977012225.1 Planomonospora algeriensis
CGCTTTCAGCCTTGTACGCGAGGACCGTCAGGAACACCCCCCAACCCGCATCCAGGATCGAACGGTTGAGCCCGGACTTGGCCGCGACGCCCTGGCCAGGCGCGTCGAGCGTGCCGGACGCGCTGCGGGTCATGTTCGCGACCTTCAGCGCCTCGTGCACGATC
>NZ_CDRNDK010001231.1:0-163 GCF_977012225.1 Planomonospora algeriensis
GCAACTCCGTCGGGGCGCTCGTCGGCCAGGCGTTCGCGGGCTGCAAGGGCGGCGCGTCGGTCAAGAACGCCGGCAAGGGCGCCGGAGACAACCGGACCAGCGGCCGCGGCAGCATCCTGGGCGGCAACCAGGTGGTCGCGCCGATCACCGCGCCGGTCAACGT
>NZ_CDRNDK010001232.1:0-162 GCF_977012225.1 Planomonospora algeriensis
TCGATGCTGGCGCGTGCGGGTGTGGTGCGGGTGCTGACGGAGCTGCCGGCGCAGGTGTCGGCGGGGGCGGTGTCGGGCGAGGCGCCGGCGGAGGTGTCAGCGGAACTGCCGGTGGGGGGGCGGTTGGTGTGTCCGGTGGAGGTGTCGCCGGATGCGGTGGCG
>NZ_CDRNDK010001233.1:0-162 GCF_977012225.1 Planomonospora algeriensis
GCGGTGGGGGCGGTGCGTTCGGCGGGGGCCGGGGTGCTGGTGGAGGTGGGTCCGGGGGCGGTGCTGAGTGCGCTGGCGGGTCAGGTGCTGGAGGGTGATGAGGGCGCGCTGGTGGTGCCGGCGGTGCGGGGGGATCGGGGTGAGGCGCGGGGTCTGGTGGAG
>NZ_CDRNDK010001234.1:0-159 GCF_977012225.1 Planomonospora algeriensis
TCAACCGTGATGATCGTGGTGGTCAGCGTTCGTACGGTGATCGGGATCAGGCGCGCGGTCAGTACGGTTCGGACCGGGGCGATCGTCCGTCGTTCGGTCGTGAGGGTGGTCAGCGTTCGTACGGTGATCGGGATCAGGCGCGGGGTCAGTACGGTTCGC
>NZ_CDRNDK010001235.1:0-158 GCF_977012225.1 Planomonospora algeriensis
AATCCTGTCCCCGCTACCAAGGGAAGGCCCGGATCTCATCGAGATCCGGGCCTTCTGCGTTGGAGGATCGATTTGCCCTTCACCGTGGGGCCGGGTAGTCTCTAGACACACACCGACGCGGGGTGGAGCAGTTCGGTAGCTCGCTGGGCTCATAACCC
>NZ_CDRNDK010001236.1:0-158 GCF_977012225.1 Planomonospora algeriensis
CGCCGTCTCCGGCGGCTGGGACGACACCGTGCGCGTCTGGGACCTGGCCACCGGCGAACCCGTCGGCCGGCCCTTCACCGGCCACAGCAGCGAGGTCTCGTCAGTGGCGGTCGCACAACTCGACGGAAGACCCGTCGCCGTCTCCGGCGGCTGGGACG
>NZ_CDRNDK010001237.1:0-155 GCF_977012225.1 Planomonospora algeriensis
CGCGCACGTGATCATCGAGCAGGAGCCGGTGGCCGAGCCGGAGCAGGAGCCGGGCAGGGTGGAGCTGCCGGTGGTGCCGTGGGTGGTGTCGGCCAAGGACGAGCGGGCGCTGGCGGCTCAGGCGGGCCGGTTGCACGCGTGGGCGGCCTCGCGTG
>NZ_CDRNDK010001238.1:0-155 GCF_977012225.1 Planomonospora algeriensis
GGTCCCCGGACCCACCCGGGCCCGTCCGGCCCTGCTCCGGATCCGTTCGCGCCCGCGTGGACCCGTCCGGCTCTGCTCGGCCGGGATCGTCCGCGGGCGCCCGTTACGCTGGCGTCCGTGAGTGATCCCCTGGTGGCGCGGATGCGCGAGTTCGG
>NZ_CDRNDK010001239.1:0-153 GCF_977012225.1 Planomonospora algeriensis
CCCGGGACCCGCCACCACGCGGCCGGTCATCCCGACCGAACGACGGACGATCACCCGAGGGCCCGGCCACCCGGACGGTCACCCCGGTCACCATAGGAACGCGGCCGGTCATCCCGACCGAACGACGGACGATCACCCCGGTCCCGCGAACCG
>NZ_CDRNDK010001240.1:0-150 GCF_977012225.1 Planomonospora algeriensis
CTGGGGGGCGTTGTCGGCCCATTGCTCGATGGCGGTCAGGCGGTCGTTGCCCACGGCCACGGTCGCGCACGCCACCAGCGCCAGGACCGAGGCCGGGCGGTGTCGCCGTCCCCGCGGTGAACGCGGGTCGCGAATCAGGGCGAAGTGGTC
>NZ_CDRNDK010001241.1:0-146 GCF_977012225.1 Planomonospora algeriensis
TACAGATGGTTCCGTCAGCACTACTCAGAGTGATGAGATTCGCCGAGGAGAACCACTTCCCGGACCCTTTCCCCCCCCGGAGCCGCATGGCCCGTACCCGTCGCGACGGGCGTCGCACCCCGCGCCCGGTGCTGCCCGGCCCGATC
>NZ_CDRNDK010001242.1:0-141 GCF_977012225.1 Planomonospora algeriensis
TGGTGGTGGGGCCGGACAGGACGATGGCGAACTCGTCGCCGCCCAGCCGCGCCAGGGTCTGGGAGGGAGAGACCAGGGCGCGCAGTCGGCCGGCGACGGCGACGAGCAGCTCGTCGCCGACGGGATGGCCGTAGGTGTCGT
>NZ_CDRNDK010001243.1:0-138 GCF_977012225.1 Planomonospora algeriensis
ATCCGCTGCTGGGTCTGCCGGCGGGTGCGTCGGTGCGTGAGGTGATGTTCGCCGGCGAGCCGGGGGCGTTGGATGAGACGCGCGCCGGTGGTGTGGGTTCGTTGGATGAGACGTGGTTGACGCAGCCGGCGTTGTTCG
>NZ_CDRNDK010001244.1:0-137 GCF_977012225.1 Planomonospora algeriensis
CCGAACGACCGGAACCCCTTGCGCTTGTGATCGTCGGTGGCGTCCTGCTCGGGCACGACCTGGCCGAACGCGTCGCGGGGCACGGCTTCGTCGGCGTCTTCGGTCTCGAAGTAGGTCGAGGTGGTGTCGAAGAACAG
>NZ_CDRNDK010001245.1:0-137 GCF_977012225.1 Planomonospora algeriensis
GCCGGTGAGACGGCGGCGGGTTCGGATTCAGGCGCGGGCGCGGGCGCGGGTGCGGGTTCAGAGGCGGGCGCGGGTTCGGGTGCGGGTGCGGGTGCCGGTGGTGTGGGTTCGTTGGATGAGACGTGGTTGACGCAGCC
>NZ_CDRNDK010001246.1:0-136 GCF_977012225.1 Planomonospora algeriensis
GAGCGGGCGCTGGCGGCTCAGGCGGGCCGGTTGCACGCGTGGGCGGCCTCGCGTGAGGACGTGCCTGTGGCCGCTGTCGGCAAGGCGCTGGTCTCGGCGCGTTCGTTGCTGGAGCGGCGTGCGGTGGTGGTGGGTG
>NZ_CDRNDK010001247.1:0-134 GCF_977012225.1 Planomonospora algeriensis
GCTCGGGTCGGCGCAGGCGGGTGGTGCGCGCCCTGGGAGCGATCATGGGGCGGGTCCGGCGGCGGCGGGCGGACTTCACCGCCCAGGCCGCGCACCGGCTGACCCGCGACTACGCGCACATCGTGCTGGAGGAC
>NZ_CDRNDK010001248.1:0-132 GCF_977012225.1 Planomonospora algeriensis
CGCGTCGCGGCTCGGGGGCCGGTAACCGCCGTCTTCCCTCGTCGCTCATCCGCTGTACTGATGGCGACGCTGCGCGTCGCGGCTCGGGGGCCGGTAACCGCCGTCTTCCCTCGTCGCTCATCCGCTGCGCTC
>NZ_CDRNDK010001249.1:0-127 GCF_977012225.1 Planomonospora algeriensis
CCAACAGTGTGCTGCAGACCAGCCCCGACCCCCTGACGACCCCGTTCCCACTCCCACCCCTCGAAAGAGGCGGGCGGTACTAGCGGCCCGGCGACCCGGACTGCTGACTAGCCAGTGCTCCACTAAT
>NZ_CDRNDK010001250.1:0-126 GCF_977012225.1 Planomonospora algeriensis
AGGGCGGTGTTCCACACCGACCGGCAGGCGGCGGCGATCCGCTCGGCGGTCGGCTGCTGCCCGGCGTCGAACTCCAGCCGGTACTTGCGTCCGGTCAGCACGCGAAACACCTCTCTTGCCCCGTCT
>NZ_CDRNDK010001251.1:0-126 GCF_977012225.1 Planomonospora algeriensis
CATCTGGTCACCGCTTACGGGGTGCGGCATCTGCTGCTGGTCAGCCGGAGTGGTGTGCGGGCGCCGGGTGCGGCGGAGCTGGTGGCGGAGTTGTCCGGGCTGGGTGCGCGGGTGCGGGTCGAGGCG
>NZ_CDRNDK010001252.1:0-122 GCF_977012225.1 Planomonospora algeriensis
TGTACGACAGGATCGTCAGGAACACCCCCCAACCCGCATCCAGGATCGAACGGTTCAGCCCGGACTTGGCCGCGACATTGCGGCAGGGCCGCTCGACCGTGCCGGACGCGCTGCGGGTCATG
>NZ_CDRNDK010001253.1:0-121 GCF_977012225.1 Planomonospora algeriensis
CCCTCGGCGTTGACCTGCGGGTTGGTGCCCACCGGCGCGCCGTCGACGTAGAGCGTCATGCCGCCGGAGCCCTGCGTGGCGACCACGTGGTGCCACTGGCCGTCGTTGTAGGCGTTCGCCG
>NZ_CDRNDK010001254.1:0-118 GCF_977012225.1 Planomonospora algeriensis
ATCAAACAGGAAACCCGTTTGCCGTCTCAGAATTGCCTAGTGGACGCGAGCAAGAAAAATATGCTTTGAGGTCAAGTCCTCGGCCTATTAGTACCGGTCGGCTCCACACATTACTGCG
>NZ_CDRNDK010001255.1:0-113 GCF_977012225.1 Planomonospora algeriensis
GGCTGCCGCGCAACCCCACCGGGTCCAGACCCGCCCGCTCCAGCGCCTCCCACGACGCCTCCAGCAGCAGCCGCTGCTGCGGATCCATCGCCAGCGCCTCACGCGGACTGATC
>NZ_CDRNDK010001256.1:0-112 GCF_977012225.1 Planomonospora algeriensis
GCGTCAACCACGTCTCATCCAACGAACCCACACCCGAACCCGAACCCGAACCCGCACCCGAACCCGCCGCCGTCTCACCGGCGAACATCACCTCACGCACCGACGCACCCGC
>NZ_CDRNDK010001257.1:0-111 GCF_977012225.1 Planomonospora algeriensis
CTGTTCTTCGACACCACCTCGACCTACTTCGAGACCGAAGACGCCGACGAAGCCGCGCCCCGCGACGCGTTCGGCCAGGTCGTGCCCGAGCAGGACGCCACCGACGATCAC
>NZ_CDRNDK010001258.1:0-111 GCF_977012225.1 Planomonospora algeriensis
GCGGTCGTTGCCCACGGCCACGGTCGCGCACGCCACCAGCGCCAGGACCGAGGCCAGGCGGTGTCGCCGTCCCCGCGGTGAACGCGGGTCGCGAATCAGGGCGAAGTGGTC
>NZ_CDRNDK010001259.1:0-111 GCF_977012225.1 Planomonospora algeriensis
GCGGCAGTGCGGTCAATCAGGATGGGGCGAGCAACGGGTTGACGGCGCCGAACGGTCCGTCGCAGCAGCGGGTGATCCGGCAGGCGCTGGCGAACGCGGGTCTGTCGGCGG
>NZ_CDRNDK010001260.1:0-111 GCF_977012225.1 Planomonospora algeriensis
GCGGCAGTGCGGTCAATCAGGATGGGGCGAGCAACGGGTTGACGGCGCCGAACGGGCCGTCGCAGCAGCGGGTGATCCGGCAGGCGCTGGCGAACGCGGGTCTGTCGGCGG
>NZ_CDRNDK010001261.1:0-111 GCF_977012225.1 Planomonospora algeriensis
TCTTCGACACCACCTCGACCTACTTCGAGACCGAAGACGCCGACGAAGCCGTGCCTCGCGACGCGTTCGGCCAGGTCGTGCCCGAGCAGGACGCCACCGACGATCACAAGC
>NZ_CDRNDK010001262.1:0-111 GCF_977012225.1 Planomonospora algeriensis
TCGATGCTGGCGCGTGCGGGTGTGGTGCGGGTGCTGACGGAGCTGCCGGCGCAGGAGCCGGTGGGGGGGCGGTTGGTGTGTCCGGTGGAGGTGTCGCCGGATGCGGTGGCG
>NZ_CDRNDK010001263.1:0-110 GCF_977012225.1 Planomonospora algeriensis
TTGATCACATAGCGTCACGCCGGGCTATCGGCGGTCCGACTTTGAAATCGCCCTGGTCGCGGCCCCGCCTCAACGGGGATCTGCTCCGGCCAGGCGTCTGTCCGTCCCCG
>NZ_CDRNDK010001264.1:0-110 GCF_977012225.1 Planomonospora algeriensis
CCGAACGACCGGAACCCCTTGCGCTTGTGATCGTCGGTGGCGTCCTGCTCGGGCAGACCTGGCCGAACGCGTCGCGGGGCGCGGCTTCGTCGGCGTCTTCGGTCTCGAAG
>NZ_CDRNDK010001265.1:0-110 GCF_977012225.1 Planomonospora algeriensis
GCTTCTTGAACATTAGGCTTGAGCCCTCTCTTGAATCGCATCTGGGGAGAACCGAGGGCCGCCGGAAGTTGCCGCTTCCAGCGGCCCCGCCTCATGTGTCAGGCCGCGAC
>NZ_CDRNDK010001266.1:0-109 GCF_977012225.1 Planomonospora algeriensis
CTGGGGGGCGTTGTCGGCCCATTGCTCGATGGCGGTCAGGCGGTCGTTGCCCACGCCGGGGTTCCGCAGTTGATGTAGCGGGATAGTCCGCGAATCTGGGGATTGACGT
>NZ_CDRNDK010001267.1:0-108 GCF_977012225.1 Planomonospora algeriensis
GATTGGGACGCCAGGTGATGATCACCCCAGCCGGGCTACTTTGAAATCGCCCTGGGCCGCGACGACGGGTATCGGAGATGCAGGCCAAGCTTCACCGATGGGCGGTGG
>NZ_CDRNDK010001268.1:0-107 GCF_977012225.1 Planomonospora algeriensis
CGACACCGCCCGGCCTCGGTCCTGGCGCTGGTGGCGTGCGCGACCGTGGCCGTGGCCTGGGTTCCGCAGCTAATCAGGGTTCTGGGCCACGGGTGAGGGTGTAGGTG
>NZ_CDRNDK010001269.1:0-105 GCF_977012225.1 Planomonospora algeriensis
CTGCCGCGTCCGCACCGCCTCGGCCCCGTCCATCCTGGCCACGATGCGCAGCTACTGATCTTGAAGTGCTGAGGTGAGCACGCCAGGTGTATCCGCGCCCACCCG
>NZ_CDRNDK010001270.1:0-105 GCF_977012225.1 Planomonospora algeriensis
CGGTTTCAGGGCCGAACGTGGCATGGATCGGCCCGGAGCTGCGGAACGCAGGACGTAGTGGGCGATCTGCGCGGCCGAGGCTTGATCGGCGGTCAGGTCGGTGAC
>NZ_CDRNDK010001271.1:0-105 GCF_977012225.1 Planomonospora algeriensis
AACCCGGCCTATTCACGATGAACAGGAACAAAAGCTAACAAAACTCCCTCTGAGAGGGAGTTTTGTGAGGGATTGTCCTCATCTGGGTTCCCTTGGAGGTGAGGG
>NZ_CDRNDK010001272.1:0-104 GCF_977012225.1 Planomonospora algeriensis
AACCGTTCGATCCTGGATGCGGGTTGGGGGGTGTTCCTGACGATCCTGTCGTACAAGGCTGAAAGCGCCGGTCGAGAGCTGATCGCCGTGGATCCCCGCAACAC
>NZ_CDRNDK010001273.1:0-104 GCF_977012225.1 Planomonospora algeriensis
GGGTGCCCTCGGCGATGTTGGTGTGGTTGAGCAGGCGTAACGCGCCGATGGCGTACTGATGTTGAAAGGCTGAGGTGTGTTGATCAGACCGGCTGGAGGACCAG
>NZ_CDRNDK010001274.1:0-103 GCF_977012225.1 Planomonospora algeriensis
AATCCCCAGATTCGCGGACTATCCCGCTACATCAACTGCGGAACCCCGGCCTCGGGCGGAACCCGAAGGAGCAGTCGGCCATGTCCGCTTCGAAGACCGGTTC
>NZ_CDRNDK010001275.1:0-101 GCF_977012225.1 Planomonospora algeriensis
GGAAAACAGGAAAGGGCCGCCCCGAAGGGCGGCCCTCACCAAAAAGATTGTCCGGCGGCGACCTACTCTCCCACACCCTCCCGAGTGCAGTACCATCGGCG
>NZ_CDRNDK010001276.1:0-100 GCF_977012225.1 Planomonospora algeriensis
TCTGGTCCTCCAGCCGGTCTGATCAACACACCTCAGCCTTTCAACATCAGTAGCGCACCGGGGTGCCGTCCTTGTTCTTCCGTGTTGCGGTCCGCACGAA
>NZ_CDRNDK010001277.1:0-100 GCF_977012225.1 Planomonospora algeriensis
TTCGTGCGGACCGCAACACGGAAGAACAAGGACGGCACCCCGGTGCGCTACTGATCTTGAAGTGCTGAGGTGAGCACGCCAGGTGTATCCGCGCCCACCC
>NZ_CDRNDK010001278.1:0-100 GCF_977012225.1 Planomonospora algeriensis
CGGGGACGGACAGACGCCTGGCCGGAGCAGATCCCCGTTGAGGCGGGGCCGCGACGACGGGTATCGGAGATGCAGGCCAAGCTTCACCGATGGGCGGTGG
>NZ_CDRNDK010001279.1:0-99 GCF_977012225.1 Planomonospora algeriensis
GGTTCGTTGTGATGCAGTCCGACCGGCCGATATTCGTGATCGGCTGCCCGCGTTCCGGGACGACGATGCTGCAGCTCATGCTGCACGCGCACCCGCGCA
>NZ_CDRNDK010001280.1:0-90 GCF_977012225.1 Planomonospora algeriensis
TCATGTTCGCGACCTTCAGCGCCTCGTGCACGATGACGTCGTAGGCGGCCACCAGAGCGTTCGCGGTCTTGTGGGCGTGGTCGAGGCGCT
>NZ_CDRNDK010001281.1:0-89 GCF_977012225.1 Planomonospora algeriensis
CTTCGAGACCGAAGACGCCGACGAAGCCGTGCCTCGCGACGCGTTCGGCCAGGTCTGCCCGAGCAGGACGCCACCGACGATCACAAGCG
>NZ_CDRNDK010001282.1:0-89 GCF_977012225.1 Planomonospora algeriensis
CGGCGGTGACCGGGGCGGGAGCCGGAACGGCGGCCGGGACGCGGACCGGGGCTCCGGCCGAAGGCGGTGCGGGGCCGGCGAGGCGGCCG
>NZ_CDRNDK010001283.1:0-87 GCF_977012225.1 Planomonospora algeriensis
GGTTCGTTGTGATGCAGTCCGACCGGCCGATATTCGTGATCGGCTGCCCGCGTTCGGGGACGACGATGTTGCAGCTCATGCTGCACG
>NZ_CDRNDK010001284.1:0-86 GCF_977012225.1 Planomonospora algeriensis
GTCAGGACGCCCGGCTCCGGCGCACGGCGCCGTCAGGACGCCCGGCTCCGGCGCACGGCGCCGTCAGGACGCCCGGCTCCGGCGCA
>NZ_CDRNDK010001285.1:0-83 GCF_977012225.1 Planomonospora algeriensis
GCGCGGGGTCCGGTGCTTTATACGCCGCCAGGACCACCGGCCCGCCTCCGTGCACCGCTGCTCCGCCGTACCGATGCGGGCCG
>NZ_CDRNDK010001286.1:0-82 GCF_977012225.1 Planomonospora algeriensis
GAGCTGGTGGCGGAGTTGTCCGGGCTGGGTGCGCGGGTGCGGGTCGAGGCGTGTGATGTGGGTGATCGTGAGGCGCTGGCCG
>NZ_CDRNDK010001287.1:0-82 GCF_977012225.1 Planomonospora algeriensis
CACGGAGCGCGCCGGGAGCGCCGGGAGCACGGAGCGCGCCGGGAGCGCCGGGAGCACGGAGCGCGCCGGGAGCGCCGGGAGC
>NZ_CDRNDK010001288.1:0-81 GCF_977012225.1 Planomonospora algeriensis
CGGGCGCGGGCGCGGGTGCGGGTTCAGAGGCGGGCGCGGGTTCGGGTGCGGGTGCCGGTGGTGTGGGTTCGTTGGATGAGA
>NZ_CDRNDK010001289.1:0-72 GCF_977012225.1 Planomonospora algeriensis
GAAGTCGACCTTCTCCATGTTGACCAGGAGGTGGAAGTTCCCCTTGTTGACCAGGTCGATGAGGAGCTCACG
>NZ_CDRNDK010001290.1:0-71 GCF_977012225.1 Planomonospora algeriensis
TGAGGCTTCGTGCCGCCTGAGGCTTCGTGCCGCCTGAGGCTTCGTGCCGCCTGAGGCTTCGTGCCGCCTGA
>NZ_CDRNDK010001291.1:0-71 GCF_977012225.1 Planomonospora algeriensis
GCGGACGAGCGCGCAAGCGGCCTGGACCGCGGACGAGCGCGCAAGCGGCCTGGACCGCGGACGAGCGCGCA
>NZ_CDRNDK010001292.1:0-71 GCF_977012225.1 Planomonospora algeriensis
GGATCGTCTGCCCGCTGTAGGGCGGCTGCTGGCTGTGGAAGGGCTGCTGTCCTTGAGGCGCGTAAGGCGGC
>NZ_CDRNDK010001293.1:0-70 GCF_977012225.1 Planomonospora algeriensis
CGCCTGGCGGCGGGTCATCCCCTGACGGGGACCGCATTCATCCCCGGCCTGAAGGCCGAGGCCTTCTGCG
>NZ_CDRNDK010001294.1:0-69 GCF_977012225.1 Planomonospora algeriensis
CGGCTCCGCGAGCCGAACCCGGTCGCGGCCCGGCTCACCTCCGCCCAGCTCCGGCTGGCCGGGCTCCCC
>NZ_CDRNDK010001295.1:0-68 GCF_977012225.1 Planomonospora algeriensis
CGACCACCCGAACCCAGGAGGAACGATCATGAGCAGTGGATGCTGCGGCCCGGCCGCCCCCGCCGAGC
>NZ_CDRNDK010001296.1:0-67 GCF_977012225.1 Planomonospora algeriensis
TTACCGCAGGTCCGCAGAAGGCCTCGGCCTTCAGGCCGGGGATGAATGCGGTCCCCGTCAGGGGATG
>NZ_CDRNDK010001297.1:0-67 GCF_977012225.1 Planomonospora algeriensis
CCGTCGGGGTCGCCGTCGGGGTCGCCGTCGGGGTCGCCGTCGGGGTCGCCGTCGGGGTCGCCGTCGG
>NZ_CDRNDK010001298.1:0-65 GCF_977012225.1 Planomonospora algeriensis
CGAGACGCTACGGCCCGCATCGGTACGGCGGAGCAGCGGTGCACGGAGGCGGGCCGGTGGTCCTG
>NZ_CDRNDK010001299.1:0-64 GCF_977012225.1 Planomonospora algeriensis
GCCGTCCACGCCGTCCACGCCGTCCACGCCGTCCACGCCGTCCACGCCGTCCACGCCGTCCACG